>CABSNS010000260.1:0-2535 GCA_902479105.1 uncultured Collinsella sp.
GTGTATAAGAGACAGGCTTGCAGCCGTCGGCCACGCCCTTGATAATCTTTGCCATGTGCTCGGCCTCGATGTGGCCGATGGCAACATAGTCCAGGAAGAACAGCGGCTCGGCGCCCGAAGCCAGAATGTCGTTGACGCACATGGCGACCAGGTCCTGGCCCACCGTCTCGTGGCGATCCATGATCTGGGCGAGCACGAGCTTGGTGCCCACGCCGTCGGTACCGCTGATCAGGATCGGGTCTTCCATATCCTTGAGCGCGGCGGCCGAGAATAAGCCACCAAAGCCACCGATACCGCCGATGACCTCGGGACGGTTGGTGTCCTTAACCATTTGCTTAATAGCGTCGACGGCGCGGCCGCCCTCGGCGGTATCGACGCCGGCGTCCTCATACGTCACATGCTTGCTGTCGCTCATCTGGACCTTCCTCTCCCACTACCGTCCGCCGCCCGGGCGCCAAACGGTGCTCATAGTTGCGTTCATTTCGGCGCGCGCCATAACAACGCGCGCCGTCATATCAACAAAACAGCAGGTAAAACCTACCAAAATAAACCTGTCCCTACATGGCAGGTTTTAGGCCTCGCCGTGTTCCTCTTCCCAGCTGCGGTCGTCGTATTTCTCGACCACGGCGTCGTCATCAAAGTGCAGCGGCTTGTCCAGGTTGCGGGGCTTAAAGCCCTCCATGAACTTGTCGCGACCAAAACTCTCGGGAATCGCCACGGGGTAGCGGCCGGTAAAGCACGCATCGCAGTAACCGCCCTTGGGCATGACCTTAAGCAGGCCCTCGACCGAAAGGAAGGCCAGCGAATCGGCGCCGATATACTCGCAAATCTCGTCGACCGTCTTGTTGGCGCTGATAAGCTGCGACTGCACGTCGGTATCGATACCGTAGAAGCACGGCCAGATAACCTCGGGTGAGTTGATGCGGATATGAATCTCCTTGGCGCCGGCGTTGCGTAGCATCTTGACGAGCTGCACCATGGTGGTGCCGCGCACGATGGAGTCGTCGATGACGACCAGGCGCTTGCCCTCGATGTTGTCGCGCAGCGGGTTGAGTTTCATACGCACGCCCATGGCGCGCAGCTCCTGCGTGGGTTCGATAAACGTACGGCCCACGTAGCGGTTCTTGATAAGGCCCTCGCCAAAGGGAATACCGCTCTCGTGCGAATAACCCTCCGCGGGCGGCAGGCCGGAATCGGGCACGCCGATGACCAGGTCGGCCTCGACGGGCTCCTCGTGTGCCAGCTGACGACCCATGTCATAACGGCAGGCGTAGACGCTCTTGCCGTTCATGATGGAGTCGGGGCGAGCGAAGTAGACCTGCTCAAAGATGCAGTTAGCAGGCTCTTCGGCGGCAGGCACGCCCTGCTCGGACACAAGGCCCTCGGCGCTGATGCGCAAGATCTCGCCGGGACGGACGTCACGAACATACTCGGCGCCCACAATGTCGAGCGCGCACGTCTCGGAAGCAACGACCCAGCCGCCGGCGCGGGTGACATGGGTGGTGGCGTCGACCGTCGCGGCGCCGTCCTGCGACGGCAGCTGCGAAACGGATGCGGCATCGGCTTGGTCCAGACCCTCGTCCACCAGCTTGCCCAGCACGAGCGGGCGAATGCCGTGCGGATCGCGGAATGCGTAGAGCGCCTGCTCGTTGATGAGCGTCATGGCATAGCCGCCGCGCACGAGCTCCATGGTCTTGCGAATGCCCTCGCGCAGATGGCCTGTACGCTGAGTAAAGTAGCCGATAAGCTTAGTCGCGACCTCGGAATCCGAATTGGAAAGGAACGGCACGCCCAGCTCGATCAGCTGGCGGCGCAGCTCGTCGGTGTTGACGAGGGTACCGTTGTGCGCGAGCGCGATAATGACGCTGTTGATGGTAGAAAGATGCGGCTGCGAGGCTTCCCAGCTCTTGGCACCGGCAGTGCCATAGCGCACGTGGCCCACGGCCAGCTGGCCGGAGAGTGTCGACAGGTCGGCGTTGGAGAACACGCGATCGAGCAGCCCCAGGTCTTTGCGAACCATAACCGTGCCGCCATCACCCACGGCGATTCCCGCCGATTCCTGGCCGCGATGCTGTAGCGCGCGCAGACCAAAGTACGTCAGTCGAGCCACATCGCGATCGGGTGCCCACACACCAAAAATGCCGCATTCCTCATGCAGCTGGTCGGAGTCCGGATCATACGTCGACATGGTCTTCACCTGTCCCGCGGCACGCTCGGCCGCGCGGATGGTTTCTTGAGACATGGCATCCCCTCAGAGCCTCGTTATTTGGCGTTACCTGCCCTATTATACGCACGGCAAGACAAGCACTCCCGCGCATGAACAGCGCTTTTTAAAAGCCCACCGAGCTTATAATCCGTTTTGCAGCCAAACATTTTATTGGGCAACCGCCTCGGGGTCGACGATCCCGCATGTTTCCGTTGCGACGCGCCTCGCTCACCGTTGAGGGTTACATTGTTGCAATTGGGACGTTCGTCCTGTCTTTTGGCAGGTCGGCGGCTGTCTCTTATACACATCTCCGAGCCCACGAGACTCCT
>CABSNS010000261.1:0-2521 GCA_902479105.1 uncultured Collinsella sp.
TAAGAGACAGGGCCAATAAGAAGAAGGGCGATGCGGCCGTGATTGCGGCGTCGACGTTCCTGATTTTCCTGTTTGCCAACAATTTCTGGCTCACCCAGAACAACATGCTGGTGGATGCCACCAACGGCCTCTATGGTACCGGCCAGGGCATGGTCCTTGGCGTGCAGGTGGTCGATATGGGCGTGTTTATCGGCATTATTCTGGGCTGCATCAACGGCTGGGCGTTCAACAAGTTCTGCGATGTCAAATTCCCCGAGGTCATCAGCACCTATGACGGCACCCGCTTTGTCTTTCTCATCACGCTCGTGATTGCGATCGTGCTCGGCGTTGCGATGTGCTATGTGTGGCCGGTCGTCAATGGCTGGATCAACAGCCTGCAGAGCTTCATGTATTCCGCCAGTTACGCCGGTCAGTGGGTCTACGGTTTCCTCAACAAGCTCCTGATCCCCACAGGTATGCACCACCTGCTCTGGATGCCCTTTATGTACTCCGCCGTGGGCGGCACCGCTCAGATCGCCGGCGAGGCTGTCTCTGGCTCTTACAACATCTTTATGGCCGAGCTTGGCAACACCGCATCTATCACCGCCATGGATCCCTCCATCAGGTTCAGCCTGCTCGGTTTTGGCAAGTGGTTTGGCACCATCGGCACGGTTCTCGCCTTTATCAGCGTGGCCAAGCCCGAGCACCGTTCGCAGGTTCGCGCCATGCTCGTTCCGGCCGCCCTTGTGGCTATCCTTGCCGGTATCACCGAGCCGTTCGAGTTCATGTATCTCTGGGCCTCGCCGATTCTCTTTGTGGTCAACGCAGCGCTCGACGGCCTGTTCCAGTGCATCCTGTTCGCAACCGGGTGGCGCGCGCTGCTTACCGGCTTCATCGAGACGATTCCCGGCCTGATCGCCCTTCCTGCGGACCTCTCCCACTGGTTTGTAATCATTCCTGTCGGCGCAATTGCAATCCTCGTGTGGTTCGTTGTTTTCCGCTTCCTGATTCTCAAGCTCAACCTCGTCACGCCGGGCCGCGAGGACGATTTTGGCAGTGATGTCTCGGGCGAGATCGGCTCGGGTGAGCAGTCCTCGGCCGTCTCTGCGGAGGATGTCCAGACGCTTATCGAGGGCTTTGGCGGTCCCGCCAACATCAAGCGCGTCATGAACTGCTTCACTCGCTTGCGCGTTGACGTCAACGACATGGCCCTTGTCGACAAGGACACTCTCAACAAGGTGCAGAACAGCGGTATCGTCGAGGGTGGTCCCAACAATATCCAGGTCGTCGTGGGCATGAAGGTCCAGGAGGTTGCGGACGCCGTCAACCACGCGCTCGGCCGTGAAGGGGATTAATCCCTCTCATAGAGCCTAGGTCCCATATGCGGATCTCTCAAGTTAGTCGGTCCGGGGTGGGGCCAAGGCTTCACCCCGACTTAATCAAGATCAAGGAGAACATCATGGAAGACAAAAAGTTCACGGTCTGTATCGTCGGCGGCGGCTCTCGCTATACGCCGGGTATCCTTAAGATGCTCGTGGCCGAGCAGGAGCGTTTTCCCCTGTCCAAGGTCGTTCTGTACGATAACGAATACGATCGCCAGGCCAAGGTGGGCGAGTACGGCCGCCTGCTGATGAATGAGTACTATCCCGGCTGCGAGGTTATTGACACCACCGATCCCGAGGTAGCTTTTACCGATATCGACTTTGCCTTTATGCAGATTCGCGCCGGTCGCATGAAGATGCGTCGCTCCGACGAGCATATCGCCCTTAAGCACGGCTGCATCGGCCAGGAGACCTGCGGCGCCGGCGGCTTTGCTTACGGCATGCGCTCCATCCCCGCTGTCTGCGACATCATCAAGAACATCCGCAAGTACTCCCCCGAGGCCTGGGTGCTCAACTACTCCAACCCGGCGGCCATTGTCGCCGAGGCTACCAAGCGCGTCTTCCCCGGCGACAAGCGCGTCATCAACATCTGCGATATGCCCGTCGGCATCATGAACCAGTACGCAGACGCTCTCGGCGTGCCCCGCAACTCCATCGAGCCGCGTTACTTCGGGCTGAACCACTATGGCTGGTTCACGGCAGTGCTCGACAAGGAGACCGGCGAGGATTACCTGCCGCGCCTGCGCGAGATCTTCTCTGAGGACCTTCCCGAGGAGGCCTTCAGCGAGCTCGATGCCAGCTGGTCTGCAACCTTCCACTTTATGCGCAAGATGGTCCGCGAGTGCAGCGACGGTATGCTTCCCAACACCTACCTCCAGTACTATCTGTACAATCAGCATATGCTTGCCGAGGAAAACCCCGACTACACCCGCGCTGATGAGGTCATGAACGGTCACGAGAAGATGATCTTCGAGATGATTGACGAGGTTATCGCCAACGGCAAGTTTGAGGGTACCAAGTACGCCTTTACGCTTGAAAGTCTCAAGGACGACGACCACGCCACCTATATCGTCGACCTCGCCTACGCCCTCGCCCACAACACGCACGATGTGCTGTCTCTTATACACATCTCCGAGCCCACGAGACTCCTGAGCATCTCG
>CABSNS010000262.1:0-2512 GCA_902479105.1 uncultured Collinsella sp.
CAAATGCCTCGGCGGGAGAACCCGTCGCACAGACGTCCTCCATGAGCTCCGGCGGCAGCCACAGCGACGTGCCCTTGCCCTTAAACGCATGCTCAAACTGCTTTTTGACGTCATCGCCCTTCACAAAGGTCCCATCGGCAAGCTTAACGCCATCAAAACGAGCTGGCAGTGCCACGACCTGCGCTCCGCCCTCGACACGCCCCATCTGAGCCGCACCGGACGGCTTGCGCACGCCAAAACACTCGGCAACCGCTACGACCGGATACTCCAGACCCTTGGACGCATGCACGGTCATGATGCGCACCGCGCCGTCGCCCTCCTCGTTGAGGGCACCCGGGGCCTCCTTGCCCGCCAAGAAGCGG
This sequence comes from uncultured Collinsella sp., assembly GCA_902479105.1. Classification (GTDB taxonomy): domain Bacteria; phylum Actinomycetota; class Coriobacteriia; order Coriobacteriales; family Coriobacteriaceae; genus Collinsella. Next base: position 363 of record CABSNS010000262.1, read on the forward strand.
TCGAAGGCCAGCGCGATGGAACGCGGCGAGTTGCCGAACTCGGCCTCCTCCTCGGCCACGGCGTCGAGCGCCTTGAGCACGTTGGCGGCGATGGCCTTGCCCTCGGGGCCGCGCTGCGCCAGGCGCACGAACCAGCCGGAGGCATTGACCGCGTCGCGCGCGATGGCGGCGAACGAATCACGCCCCACGCGACGCAGTGCGTAGCGCAGCACCTCGCGGGCACGCGTCACAAGCGGCAAGCCCTGCAAGCCCGGCACATCGGAATCGCTCATGATGCCCATGTCGATATTCCGGCGCGAGGTCTCCCCCGTCTCGCCATCGAGCTTGGTCGCCAGCGCCAGGAACTCCTGGGCGCCGAGCGCAAACATCGGCGAGGCGAGCAGCGGCATAAGGCCCTGCGCCGTATCGGCCGGATTGGCGAGCGCGCAGACCAGGGCACGCACCGTCTGCACCTCGGCTGCCTGGTCAAAGACCGAGCCGCCTGCGATGACGCAGTCGAGCCCCTGATCGCGGAAGGCCTGGGCGTAGACATCGGCGTTGGTCATGCGGCCCAGCAGCAGTACCATGCCGCCCTGGGGCTGGCCGGCATCGGCAAGCGCGCGGAAGCGCTCGGCGATCGCGCGGGCCTTGGCCTGTGTGCGCTCCTGCATACTGCCGCCGGCAACAAAGAGGGCCTGGCGGCGCGAGGCGTCCGCCACCAGCGTGTCCTTGCGGCCGTCGCTCGCCTCAAGATCCAAAAAGCCCTGCATCAGGCCGCCGTCATCGCCGTCGAAGACGCGTGCCACGTAACGCAGCACCTCGTCATGGCTGCGGAAGTTGCGCACGAGTTTGACGAGTTCGCCGGCAGGGGCATCGGCCACGGCAGTCGCCTCGGGCGCGGCAGACGAGCCCACCTTGCGCTCCTGACGACGGAACACCTCGACCTCGGCGCCACGGAAGCGATAGATGGACTGTTGTGCATCGCCCACGGTGCACAGCGCGCGCTCCCCCGCACCCGTCAGGTAACGAATCAGATCGACCTGCATCTGGTCGGTATCCTGAAACTCATCGATCATGACCATCTTAAAGCGGCCCTCGTACGCAGCACGGATGGCAGGGTAATCGCGCAGGGCCTCGTAGGCCATACGCAGCAGGTCGTTATTATCGAGGGCGGACTGGGCAGCCTTCAGTGCGCGATACTCGGCCTCGACGGAACGGGCCAGGCCCACCAGTGCATCGAGCGCCGGGCCACCGCAGGCAAGCACGATATTGATAAACGCATCGGCGGCCTCGGCCTTGAGCAGCTCGACCTGCTCCTTGGGGAATGCCTTGCTCGCGCGCGGCATGGTGCACGACATCATGAGTCGCGCCGCATCGACCATGGTCTTGCCGCTCGCCTCAAACGCGTCGATGGCATCGAGCGCCGCCTGCGCCTTCTCGGTCGCGGCCTTGCTTGCGCCCAGCGCCGCGCGATAGGCATCGGCGAGTGCCGAGGTATCGGCCTGGCCGCGCGCCACGCGCACGTCGTCCATACCGCCCGGCAACTGGCTCGACAGCTCCAGCAGGTCGCGCACCAGACCCTTGATGGTCGTACCGCCGCCAAAGGAACCGCCCTCGCCCGCCATGGGATACCAGGCATAGAGGGCCTTGAGCGATGCCGCGAGCTCGGGGGCGGCATCGGGTGCCGTCGCGCGACCAAGCACATGCTCAACAGCCTGGTCCATGAGCTCGTCGGTATCGGTGAGCACCGTGAACTCGGGGTCGATGCCCAGCTCCAGCGCGTGCGCGCGCAGGATACGCGAGCACATGCCGTGAATGGTCGAAATCCACGCGTCGTCGACGGTCAGTGCTTCCTCGTCCATGCCCTCGTCGATAAGCGCACGGCGCACGCGGTCGCGAATCTCGGCCGCTGCATCTTTGGTAAAGGTAATGGCGAGCACCTGGTCCAGATGCTCAACGAACGGACCGGATTCGGGCGAGAGCGCATAGGCGATGCGGCGCGTAAGGGTAAAGGTCTTGCCCGAACCGGCGCCCGCCGAGACAAACAGCGGGCGGTCGAGCGTTTTGACAATCTGCAGCTGTTGCGGCATCAAAGTCGAAAGATCCATGGTCTACACGTCCCTCCTTACAAACTGTCTCTTATACACATCTGACGCTGCCGACGAATTAGA
>CABSNS010000263.1:0-2512 GCA_902479105.1 uncultured Collinsella sp.
TAATTGGATCTGGCATTGCGGGCCTTTGTGCCGCCATCGAAGCGGCACGCACGGGCGCAACCGTCGCTGTGGCAAGCGCCGGCAAGGCCATGAGTGGATCGAGCTTCTTCCCTGGAACCTGGGGCCTAGGGCTTATCGGACCCGTTAACGAAGACGACGAACAAGACCTCATCGACACCATCCAGACCGTCGGCGGCGGTGTCGCCGACCCCGAGCTTGTCCAGACGTTTGTCCACGGCATTCCCCAGGCAATTGAATGGCTCGAGCAAGACCTGGGCGTTGAGCTCAAGCGTCCGCAAAACGCTGAGAGCGCTCAGCAAAAGCAGTTTATCCCCTGCTTTGACCACAAAACGCGCATGTGGCGCGGCCTCACCCGCAAGCCCCTTGAGGACGCTCTGACAGCCCGGATCGAGTCGCTCGGCATTCGCCTGCTCCCCCGCCATGAGCTTATCGACCTTGTTGAGGACACGAACGGCAGAATAACCGGAACCGTACTCTACGACCTCACCGAAAATCGAATCGTGCCCTTTGCTGCCAAGGCCACGATCATCGCAGCCGGTGGCACAGGCGGCCTGTTCGAGCGCAGCCTTACGTCGGCTGATGTGCTCAGCTCCTCGCAGGCCATCGCGCTGGCGCACGGCGCAACACTTACTAATATAGAGTTCATGCAGATGATGCCCGGCTTCATCGAGCCCAAGCGCAACCTGGTCTTCAACGAGAAAACCTGGCGCTACGTACATGTAGACCAGCCGGTAGATATTGCCGACGACAAGCTGGACGACCTGCTCGAGCAGCGCTCTGGATATGGTCCCTTCACGTCACGCTTGGCCTCCCGCGCTATCGATCTCGTCATCGATCAGGCAGGTGTCGAAGGCCTGGCACTCCACTACGACTTCCCCCGCGAGGATGTCCCAGAGTTTGTGCAGACCTTTGCCACCTGGCTGCAAGACGAGCACGGCATCGCCCCGACTGACGAGATGCGCGTTGCGATGTATGCCCACGCCGCTAACGGCGGCATCAAGATCGATAAGACCGCGCACACGGGCGTTGAGGGCCTCTACGCTTGCGGCGAGGCGACAGGCGGCATGCACGGCGCCGACCGCATTGGTGGCTTGTCAAGCGCCAACGGCATCGTATTCGGACGTATCGCGGGCGCATCGGCAGCCCTCACAGCGCAGAAAGAGCCTGAGGCGGCCCTGAAGGCGGATATCACCCTCCCCCAGTACGGCATTGCCACAACAGATGCCGAACGCCTGACACACAGCCTTAGGCACACGATGAGCACCTTTTGCATGATCAACAGGACCGAAACAGGCCTATCCGAGGCCCTGCAACAGCTTGAAAGCCTGCAAGACAAGGCCATGGCGCTGAGCAAGCCGCATGCCGATGACAGCGAGATCGCAGCCCTCGCCCGCCTACAGTCGCAGATTCGACTAGCACAGGAAATGGTCAAAGCCATGCGCAAGCGAACTGAAAGCTTAGGTTCGCACTATCGAGCGGATTAAACCGGACACCTATCTAAAGCAGAACACAATCAATCGATATCCATGGGCCCCGTGAGCTTGAAGCAGCACGGGGCCCATTCGTGTCCGCACGACAGCGTATCCTTATTCTGAATATAGAGCGGGCAAAGCCCGCATAGAAAATAGACCAGCGAGGAGGAGATATGGACAGCAGGGATATCGAGAAATGGCGTGTCGAACTTGACAGCTACGCCCATGTGGAAGACGGCGTTGAGTATTGGCTCGCACGCGATTTAATGGAACCCATGGGGTACACTCGATGGGAGAACTTCGCCGAAGTTGTTAAGAGGGCAAAAGTCTCGTGCGAAACAAACAAAACTCCAGTTGATTCCCATTTTCGTGACACCACGAAAATGATAACTGCCGGTGTCGCCGCTCGCGCGGTTAAAGACTACAAACTTACGCGCTATGCATGCTATTTAATCGCACAGAACGGAGATTCAAACAAGCCAGAGATCGCGCTCGCCCAGGCATACTTTGCCGTGCAGACGCGCCGCCAAGAGCTCATAGAGCAGCGCTTCGCAGAGATTCAGCGCTTGCAGACGCGCCACTCGCTATCCGATTCAGAGAAACAGCTCTCGGGTATTGCGTTCAAACGCGGCGTGGACTCCAAAGGATTCGCGATCATCAAGTCGAAGGACGATGAGGCGTTATTCGGCGGCAGAAGCACGGCGGAAATGAAGCAGCAGCTCGGCGTACCCAAGAGCGCGGCATTGGCGGACAGGTTAGCCGATGTCCTCATCAAAGCAAAGGACCTTACGAACTCGATGACGGCCTTCAACGCCGAGGAACACGACCTGTACGGTCTGGACCAGATCAAGCAAGAGCACGTCGAGAACAACACAAGCGTGCGTGGCAGCCTCATCGACCGTGGGATTGTCCCCGAGAACCTACCGCCTGCCGAGGATACAAAAAAGCTCGAACGTCGCGTGAAAGCAGACGAGAAAAAGCTCAAGGAGGGTACTGACCTGTCTCTTATACACATCTGA
>CABSNS010000264.1:0-2511 GCA_902479105.1 uncultured Collinsella sp.
CTCGGAGATGTGTATAAGAGACAGGATGTAGACATCGACCGGCAGAATCTTGTCCGTGCCGCCCCAGACGCAGTAGTTGTCGTAGAAGATGCCACCGGTGCAGCCGCACGCGCCATAGGACACCACGATCTTAGGATCGGGTGCGGCCTCAAAGGCGCGCAGGGCCGGCATGCGCATGGCACGCGTCACAGCGCCGGTGTACAGCAGCACATCGGCGTGACGGGGCGAGGGCACGACCTTGATGCCAAAGCGCTCGACGTCGAAGACGGGCGTGATGGAACCGAAGATCTCGATCTCGCAGCCGTTGCAGCCGCCGCAGTCGACACGGTAGACGTACACCGAGCGCTTGATCTTCTTAAGAAGGGTCGCCTTGGCCTTCTCGATGCTCTCGTCGAGCTCGACCTTGGTCGGGCGGTACTGAAGCCGCTCGGGCAAAAGCGTGGGTTCGGCCATGGCTACTCCTCCTTCGTATCAAAATCCATGATGATGCCCTCGACCGGCGCCGGACCGGCGGGAATCTCGGGCGCATCGGGGTTGAGCTCGCGGTCGATATACTCCGGGTTCACGCCGTGGCCGCCCAGATACTCCATGCCGGGGCCCTGGGGCTCACCGGACGCAAGCGTCTCGTTGGCAGCCATGCCGTGCGCGTTGCCGGTCTTTACGGCCGAGGCGGCGCGCAGGGCGTCGAGCTCGCGCTTGCACTCCTGGCACATACCGACGGTACGGGCGGCCTGCTCGGCCTCCATGCCGCCGGCCTTTTGCAGCAGGCGCTTGGCGTAGTCGATCTCCTTGTGCGGGGCAAACGGCTTGCCGCAACGCGAGCAGTGCTCGAGCGTGTAGACGCTCTTGCTGGTGAGGTCGTCCTTGCTCATGACGGCCAGCTCAAACTCCTCGGTGAGCTTGATGGCCTCCATGGGGCAGGCTTCCTCGCAGCGGCCGCAAAAGATGCAGCGACCGTAGTCGATCGACCAGGTGATGGTATCGGCCGCAAGGTCGGTGTCCATGCGAATGGCATCGGCCGGGCAAGCCACGCCGCAGGCTCCGCAGGCGATGCAGAGCTCGGCATTGTGCTCGGGCTTGCCGCGCATGTCCTTGTTGGTGGGGAACGGCGCAAACGGGTACTTGACCGTCGCGTCGCCGGCCTTGGCGTTGACCTTCCAAAGCTTCAGCATATTAGAGCGCCTCCTCATCGAGCGGAGCGGCCATGGTGCCCTCGCCCGCAAGCGGCGACTTGTCGCGCCAGACGTTCTCGAACTGCTCCTTGTCGAGCACGTGGTCGCGCTTGGCGGCGACATCGGTCACCGTCACGCGGTCGGTGCAGGAGTAGCACGGGTCGAGCGAGCCGACGATCAGCGCCGCGTCGCCCACGGTGTTACCGCGGAACATGTAGCGCAGGACCGGCCAGTTGCTGTACGTAGCTGCCTTGGCGCGCCAGCGGTAGCACTTCTGGTTGTTGCCGAGCATGGCCCAGTGCACGTCCTCGCCGCGCGGCGCCTCGGTGGCGCCGATGGCGTACTTGTGCGGGGTGTACTCCCAATCCGTGGTGAGGATGGGGCCCGACGAGCAGTTCTCGAGCAAGGTCTCGATCATGTCGATCGAATCGTAGACCTCCTGGATGCGAACGGCGGTACGGCCGAAGGCATCGCAGGTGTCGGCCGTGGCAGCATGCATCTTCTGAACATCCGGATCGGCGTAGCCGTCGAAGGGATGGTCAAAGCGCACGTCGCGGGCATAGCCCGAGCCACGCATGAGCGGGCCGACCGGCGAGAAGTCGCGTGCGATCTTGCGGTCCAAGATGCCGATACCGCTCGTACGCTCAATAAAGTTGGGCGTGGAGAGCAAAACGTCGACGAGCTCCTGAACCTCGGAGCGCAGCTGATGGATGGTCGTGAGCGTGGAAAGCTTCTGCTCGGCCAAAATGTCGCGGCGCACGCCGCCGATCACGTTGAGGCCGTAGGTCTTGCGGTGACCGGAGAGCTTCTCGGCCAGGTCCATGGACTTCTCGCGGACGCGGAAGAACTGCTGGAAGCCGGAGTCAAAGCCCGTGTAGTGCGACGCCAGACCAATGTTGAGCAGATGCGAGTGCAGACGCTCGACCTCGAGCATGATGGCGCGAATGTACTGGGCGCGCGGCGGGACATGGATGCCCTGAGCGCGCTCGACGGCCTCGGCATAGGCCACCGAGTGGGCGCAGCCGCAGATGCCGCAGATGCGGTCGGCGAGGAACGTCACGGCGTCATAGTTCAGGCGCGTCTCGGCGACCTTCTCCATGCCGCGGTGCACGTAGAACAGACGGTAGTCGGCATCGACGATCGTCTCGCCCTCAACGAACAGGCGGAAGTGGCCGGGCTCGTCGGAGGTAATGTGCAGCGGGCCCATGGGGACGAGCGTGGTCTCCTTGCCCTTGGTATCGGCCAAGAACTCGTAGTTTTCCATGTCGCTCGCGGGAGCGGGACGGAAACGGTAGTCCATGGAGTCCTTGCGCAGCGGATACAGGCCGCTGGGCCAATC
>CABSNS010000265.1:0-2495 GCA_902479105.1 uncultured Collinsella sp.
GATGTGTATAAGAGACAGGTTATCTACATCACGCCAGGTCGCTTTGCGCCCGAAGACCCGCTACTGGTTGCGCGGCGTATAAGCGATCGCGTGGCAGCGCTGGGAGTGACCTGCTCCATAGGCGTGGGCTGCAACAAGACGGTCGCAAAGATCGCAAGCGAGCGGGACAAGCCGTTTGGGCTGACCATCGTGCGCCCCGGAACCGAGCAGCGCTTTTTGGCCGCGCTGCCGGTATCTGCCATGAGCGGCATCGGACGCTCGGCCGAGGAACGGCTGCGCCGCATGCGCATCTACACGCTTGGCGAGCTGTCACGCGCACCGGAATCCACCTTGTCCTCTATTTTTGGTGTCAACGGCGAACGCATGCGCCAGCGTGCGCTGGGACTCGAAATCTCCGAAGTCACGAGTCTCGATGAAGAGCGCGAGGTCAAGTCGGTCAGCAATGAACGCACCTTTGCGAAAGATTTAACTGAGCGTGGGGATATTGAGGCGGCGATTGCGCTGTTGGGAGAGTCAGTGGGACGCCGTCTGCGCCGTCAGGGGCTGACGGGTGCCACGGTAACGCTCAAACTCAAGTATTCGTATGGCAGCGGGCGTACGGCACAGCGCCGGCTGCCTCATCCGACCGACGATGAGAACATCTTCGTGGCGGTTGCGCTCGAACTGCTCGACAACATCTGGCAGGAAGGCATGCATGTTCGCTTAGCGGGCATCGGCATGAGCGACTTCGACCACCAAGGCGGCATCCAGACCGACCTGTTCTGCGAGATCGATGACCGCGGAGCCCAATCCAGCGACCGCCGCGACCTCTCCGTCGCCATCGACGCCGTCCGAGACAAATTCGGCGACAGCGCCCTTTCCTTCGGCCGCCAATCCCGCTTCAACGATTAACCGCCTTTGGGCAAAAAGAAAGCCGGGCAGGTGCGGAAAACCGCAACTGCCCGGCGATATGCGTGAGGCTAGCTAAACCCCGTCTCAAATGAGCTACTAGAGGAGGTTGAGGGGGAGCTGGGGAGCGTCACCCCAGAGCTTTTCGAGACGGTAGAAGTCGCGCGCCTCGGGAGTGAAGACGTGGACGACAACCGAACCATAGTCCATGAGCATCCAGGTCTTCTGCTCGCGACCCTCGATGGAGAACGGGTGCTCGCCGCAAGCCTCGGCGACCTTCTCCTCGATCTCGTCGACGACAGAATCGACCTGGCGGTTGTTGGCACCGGTGGCAAGCACAAAGTAGTCGCATACGTCGGAAAGCTCGGTCAGGTCGAGCACCTGAACGTCCTCGCCCTTCTTGTCGTAGGCGGCCTGCGCGGCGGCGCGGGCGACATCCTCGGCGGCGACACCGCTCGCAGACAGCGAGGCGGCAGTGCGGTCGGACGTGGCGATGAAGCTCTTGTGCTCCACACCTTCAAGAATCTGCTCGTCGGTCATGGTCTCGTCGGCCATGGAATACCTCTTTCTAGACAGCCCGAGCTAGCGCAGCTGGGCGTAATGGTTGTAAATCGTAATAGCCGTGGGATAAAGATAGCGCCCGGACTGAATCACATAGACCAAACCCTGCGCAAAACAGGAGAAGAACAACTCGTCGAGCGTCGACTCCCCCACCATCTTGCGCAGCGCATGCGCATAGTCGCCGTGGCGGTTGGGCTCGATGGCATCGGCCACAAAGACCACCATATCGAGCGGCGTCATGTCGCAGGCACCCACGGTGTGACGGTCGACAGCCTGGAAAACAGCCGGCGACAGCTCGGGAAAAAGCTGCGGAAGCTCATAGGCGGCAACAGGGCCATGCAAAAGCGGCGTCGCGGCGGAAGGAGAGCCGGCAATCTTAATGCCGTAATGCAGAGCGCGCGCGACCAGCTCGTCGTCGGAGAGCACTTTGTCCCAGTCATGGATCAGGCCGGCGGCAGCGGCATCAAAGCGGTCAACGCCGTAGACCTCGGCCAGATGAAGTGCGGTCTCGGCAACACCCAGCGAATGCACATAGCGCTTGCGCTTATCCTTCATGCGAACATCGAGCAGCTCTTGAATGCGCTTGAGCAGCGCGCGCTCATCGCCCTCAAACTGATCCTCTACCGACAACGTAGACCCCCATCACTCAAAATCTTCTTGGCCCAAATCGGCATATAGCCTGCGTTTGCGAATGTAGCCGAGCACGGACTCGCTCGTAAGATAGCGCACGCTCATACCGCGGGCAACTCGCTTGCGAATGTTCGTCGAGCTGATCGCCAGCGCTGGAATCTGAATATAGCGCACGTCGAACGGCAGCCCCGACTCTTTGATTCGGGCACGCGCCGTATCGATATCAAAGCCCGGTCGCGTCGCCGCAATAAAGGTAGCAAGCTCAGCGATTCGTTCGGCATCATGCCAGGTCACAATATCGATAATCGCGTCGGCGCCCGTAATAAAGTAGAGCTTTACCTGCGGCGGGTAAAAGTCGCGAAGGGCATGAAGCTGTCTCTTATACACATCTCCGAGCCCACGAGACTCCTGAGCAT
>CABSNS010000266.1:0-2491 GCA_902479105.1 uncultured Collinsella sp.
CACCAGGTCAAACGAAACGAACCCGTCGTGCTCGTGCAGGTCGTGGATGGAGAGCGCGGGATCGATCTGCATGACGCCGCGCTTGACCCAGCCGCGCAGGTCGTCGCCGGTGGTGGCGATGGGGTCGCAGTGCAGCGTGATGCCGATGCCCATCTGGCGTTTGATATCATGCTCGATGGTGTCCAGGATCTCGTGGTGCTCAAACGCGTCGCCCTCGCCGGGCATCTCTACGTGGGCGCTGGCAAACTGACGACCGGGGCCGTAGTCGTGCACCATGAGGTCGTGTGTGCCCAAGACCTGCGGATAGGACATGATCTTGTCGCGGATTGCCTGGACGAGCTTGGGGTCGGGCGCTTGCCCCAGCAACGGACTGATGGCGTCGCGCACCAGGCCCAGACCGCTGATGCAGATGAAGATGCCCACACCCAGGCCTGCCCAGCCATCGAGGTCAAAGCCGGTCGTCTGCGAAATAAGTGCCGCCACCAAGACTGAGCCCGAGGTGATGACATCGTTTTTGGAGTCCTGCGCCGTGGCGATGAGCGTCTCCGAGTCGATGCGATCGCCCAGCGTGCGGTTGAACGCTGCCATCCAGAGCTTAACGAACATGGACAAGACGAGGGCGGCTAAGGAGAGCGCCGAATATGCAGTGGGGGAAGGCTTGATGATTTTAGTGACCGACTCGAGGATCAGGTTGATGCCGACGGCGCAAACCAGGACGGCGACAAACAGACCGGCCAGATACTCGTAGCGGCCGTGGCCGTAAGGGTGGCCCTCATCTGCCGGGCGGCTGGCAAGGCGGAACCCGAGCAGGCTCACGATGTTGCTCGAGGCATCGGAGAGGTTGTTGAAAGCGTCGGCGACGAGGGAGACGGAACCGGCGAGCAGGCCCGCGATGCCCTTGGTCAGGCACAGGGTGATGTTGAGGCCAATGCAGATGAGGCTTGCGGCAAAGCCCGCGTTGGTGCGGCAAGATGCATCGACCGGCTCGCCCTCGCTGCCGGGAACAAGCGTATGTACCAGCCGATTTACAAATAGCATAGCGGTCGTCCTCACAATCATGTTTAAGGGGATAGTGTAGCTCGCGCGGGGGCGCCGTGCACCGATGCTCAGAAAATGCAGCAATAGTCTGCCGGTGCTAACGAGCGAGCCTTCTCGTCTGCCTGGGTGGTCCATTTTGGGCCACATGGGTATGGGCATGTGCCTGTTTGCTCGACATACTTAATGTCGACAGCTTTGTGCAAAGGAGGACGTTTCCATGGACGAGATGTTTGCCATTAAATGTCAAAACTGCGGCGGCCCTATGTACTCGCACCAAGCTAAGCGCAGCTTTGAGTGCGCTTATTGCGGTGCGGTCATTCCGTGGCAGGCGGACGCCGGAGAGCCCAAGAGCGCTTTGGGCATTCGCCATACGCCGTTGACGGTAGTGGATGGACTGCTCAAGCTCACGCATGTGTCGCAACTCGAGCGCCCGGAGGACCCGGACTGGTATTTCTTCAATTCGCACTGGCGCAATCAGTCGGTCCTGGAACATCTGCTGTGGGAGGACCGCGGCACGGCGCAGGAGTTCCAAGAAGCGACGCACGTGAGCATTCCCTGCCCCTTCTGCGGAGCGTCCTTTGAGGGCGAGTCAACGCAGCGTGTGTTTGAGTGCCCGTCCTGCGGCAACAAGATCGGCATTGCCGACCTGCTCAAGCCCGGTACGTTTAGCAAGCGTCTGACCATGGGCGTGGGTGCGGAGTATGTGCCGGAGCAGGGCATTCCCTGCGAAATCTCGCCGCAGCAGGCACGTGCCAACGCGCTGCAGCTGGTGCGCCAGTATGCGGAGGCCTTTGCCGGGCACGACGTGGAAGACGCGATCCAAAACGACATGATGCTCTTCTATTTCCCCATGGCGCTGGCGGACCTGCGTATGATGGCGAGCTTCCCGGGCAAGGGCCTGAGCAAGGAAACCCTGGTGTACTACGAGGTGCTCGACTGGGCGTATCCGCGGGCAAACTATCTGGATGTTCGCCTTATGGGCATTTTGGAGCCGTGGGACTTTGCCAAGGTTGGGCCGTTTGACCCGGCCATGCAGGAAGGTGACTTTCGCGTTGTCTCCGTCGATGCGTCTACCAAGGACCAGGTGGTCATTGATAAGTTGGCGCTCGACATTGCCGGCAACGATGCCGAGGCGGTGCTGGGGCTCAATAAAAAGAGCATCCGCACCTGGGCGCGCAAGGCCCGCAAGCATAAGGACGGTCTGGTGATGGTGCCGGTCTACTTTGTCGATCGTCCGGCGACGGACAGCCGCGATGGCGAGCAGGTGCGCATTGCTGTAAATGGCCAGACGGGCCGCGCGGCCGCGGTGGTGTTTAGCGACAAGCGCGAGACGCATATCGTGGCGCCGCTCAACCCGAGCCTGCGTCTGTCCGGCGAAAGTACTGTGCATGCCACGCCCATCGAGGTCAAATACGTTAAATCTCCGTTCCTGTACCAGATCTGTCTCTTATAC
>CABSNS010000267.1:0-2479 GCA_902479105.1 uncultured Collinsella sp.
AGATGCTCAGGAGTCTCGTGGGCTCGGAGATGTGTATAAGAGACAGCGCCCGCAGCGTGTCCGATATGTTCGAGCAGGCCGGTGGCACCATCTCCGACCTGACCGAGCGCTTGGGCATGCAGGGCGAGACTGCGGCACAGCGTGTGCTCGACGAGCTCATCCTGGCCCGCGTCCGCGTTATGACCGCCCCCGAGCGCACGGCCTTTTTGGCCCATGTGCGCGACATCGTCGATTCGGTCGAGGACAACGTGACCTCGGTACCCGTCGAGTCCGTTGAGCCCGACGATGCAGAGGACACCGAAGAAGCCGAGTAGCAGCGCAGATGGCAGACTCCACCACCGATTACAACAATCTAGATCCCTTGGGTGACGAGGCGGCGGTTGTCGACGAGGTCGAGGCCGCCGTCTCGGGCGCTCGCAAGAAGCCGCGCGCTGTCGATATGGTCCCCGAGGAGCCCGACGCGATGGCGCCGGACGAGGAATACCAGCTCACGCCGGCAGGTCGTCGTGAGCGCATTGGGCAGATCGTTCGCCTGATCAAAAAGTACCGCGTATGGGACAACCTCACGCCGGTGCGCCTGCGTCGTCTGCTCGAAGAGCTCGGTCCCATGTTCGTCAAAATGGGGCAGATTCTGGCCAACCGGTCCGAGATTTTGCCGCAGCGGTTTTGCGACGAGCTGCGCCGCCTGCGCTCCGACGTAGAGCCGGTGCCGTATGAGGTAGTGCTCCGCTGTCTGGAAGAGGAGTACGGCCAGCGCTTGGGGCAGATGTTCGACGCAATCGACCCCAACCCGCTCGGAAGCGCGTCGCTCGCGCAGGTGCACCGTGCCCGCTTGGTGACCGGCGAGGACGTGGCCGTTAAGGTACAGCGCCCCGGCGCGCAGCAGGTTATGGCGCAGGACATCGACATCATCCGCTCGGTGGTGCGTATCGTTTCCAAGTTCGTCAACACCGACCAGTTTGTTGACCTGCACGGCGTGGTCGAAGAGCTGTGGACCTCGTTTCGCGAGGAGACCAACTTTTTGGCCGAGGCCAAAAACCTCAACGATTTCTACGACTTCCACAAAAGCGTGCATGGCGTGTCGTGCCCCAAGTCCTACCTGGACCTTTGCACCGAGCACGTGGTGGTCATGGACTACATTGACGGCATCTCGATTGCCGATCCCGAGCGCCTGGTGGCCGAGGGCTATGACCTGGAAAAGATCGGCTCGGCGATTGTCGAGGACTATTCGACGCAGGTGCTCGACGACGGCTTTTTCCATGCCGACCCGCATGCGGGAAACATCATCCTCAAGGACGGCATCGTCTACTTTATTGACCTGGGCATGGTCGGGCGCATGTCGAGCCACGACCGCGGTATCGTCAAGGATATGATTTTCGCCGTGGCCGAGGGCGACGTGCCCAAGCTCAAGGATTCGCTTATGCGCTTTGCCGTGACGCGCGGCGACTCGGCCGAGCTCGACCATTCGGCCTTTTTGTCCGATTTGGACTTTATCGTTGCCGACTTTGCGGGCCTCGACCTTAAGGATCTTGATATCGGCGAGTTTTTGACCTCGCTGTTAAATCTGGCGCGCAAAAACGACGTTGAGCTGCCGAGCGTGGTGACGATGTTCGCCCGCGGCATGGTGACGCTCGAGGGTCTGCTGACCGAGTACATGCCCAACGTCAACATGATCCAGATCATCCAGACGCACATCAAAAACGAGAAGAGCACCTATGCGCGCGTCCGCGAAATGGGGCGCGATCTTGCCGCGAGCAGCTATCGCGCGGCAAAAGGCTCGCTCGAGGCGGCCGAGTATCTGGGCTTGGCGTCGCGCATGCTCACGCGCGGCCAGCTTAAGGTAAACACGCAGATCATGAGCAGCGATAAGGCACTGCGGCAGCTGGGTGGAATTATCGACCGCATGTCGATGGCAATTGTGATCGCCGGTCTGTTTATCGGCTCGTCGGTGGTGTACTACGCGCGCATCGAGCCGGTTGTGTTCGGTATCCCGGTCATTGGCTTTATGGGCTACGTGAGCGCGCTGGTGCTGGCGCTGATGCTGGGCCGCGAGATTTGGCGCAACAGTCACGGCGGCAAGCGTTAGCGATTTCCCGGGGTCGGGGGAACGGGTTATTTTGCCTTGCGTCGCGCCGGCGTGGGCTGGTTCGAACAAAACTATGCCGGTTTACGGGGCTGGAGTGCCGAACCTCGAGCATACCGAAATCCGCGCTTTTAAAACCGCAGGTAGATGAGTCGTTGGTTTTCGAAAATGGCAGATATGGTTGCGAAGTGCTGAATCAGCCCCGTAATCTGGCATAGTTTTGAAACGGGCTGCTCTTGCAAGGTCCGACGACAGCGCTTCCTATCGCTAACCATAGCTTTTACCTTGGGCTTCGCCTGTGTGCGGGGCCCTTTTGCGTGTTACCATATCGACAGTAATAATCGATGGCCTAGATGGCTGTCTCTTATACACATCTCCGAGCCCACGAGACTCCTG
>CABSNS010000268.1:0-2471 GCA_902479105.1 uncultured Collinsella sp.
GAGATAAAGTGAACGTGTAGATTCGTAACCCACTCGCAACCGTTCTATGGCACGATATTGAACGAATGTATGCTATGCGCCCAAATCTTTTGGGCAGAGTGGGAGACAGTATGGTCAAGCTGTACGAGGACGGCATCTACCTGCGTAACGGCAGCGAGGTTGTGCCTGAGGCCGAGGCCGCTGAGCGCGGCATTACGCAGACACCCGAGGATGCCAAGCGCGGCACCATCGCGTATTCGATCCTTCAGGCACACAATACGTCCGGCGACCCCGAGGCGCTCAAGATTCGCTTCGACGCCATGGCGAGCCACGACATCACCTTTGTCGGCATTATCCAGACGGCGCGTGCCTCGGGCATGGAGCAGTTCCCGCTGCCCTACGTGCTCACCAACTGCCATAACTCGCTGTGCGCCGTGGGCGGCACCATCAACGAGGACGACCACGTCTTTGGTCTCTCGGCTGCCAAAAAGTACGGCGGCATCTTCGTTCCGCCGCATATCGCCGTCATCCACTCCTTTATGCGTGAGAACTTCGCTGGCTGCGGCAAGATGATCTTGGGTTCCGACTCGCACACCCGCTACGGCGCCCTGGGCACCATGGCCGTGGGCGAGGGCGGTGGCGAGCTGGCAAAGCAACTGCTGCGCGACACCTACGATGTCGCCTATCCCGGCGTCGTTGCCATCTACCTCACGGGCGCCCCGCGCCCCGGCGTCGGCCCGCACGATGTGGCGCTCGCCATCATCCGTGCCGTCTTTGCCAAGGGTTACGTTAAGAACAAGGTCATGGAGTTCGTGGGCCCCGGTATCGCGAGCATGACGACCGACTACCGCAACGGCGTCGACGTCATGACCACCGAGACCACCTGCCTTTCTTCCATCTGGGCAACCGACGAGGATACGCACGCGTTTTTGACCATGCATGGCCGCGGCGATGATTATCGCGAGCTCAAGCCCGCCGATGTCGCCTACTACGACGGCTGTGTCGAGGTCGACCTGTCGAGCATTAAGCCCATGATCGCGCTGCCGTTCCATCCTTCCAATGGCTTTGAGATCGACGAGCTCAACGAGAACCTCGAGGACATCCTGCACGAGGTGGAGCTCGAGGCCGCCAAGATCGGCGAGGGCAAGACACACTTTAGCCTGCTCGACAAGATCGTCGACGGCAAGCTGCACGTGCAGCAGGGCGTTATCGCCGGCTGCTCGGGCGGCAACTACGACTCCGTGGTCCAGGCTGCCCGCGTGCTCAAGGGCGCCAACACCGGCTGCGGCGAGTTTTCGCTGTCGGTCTATCCCACAAGCCAGCCCGTGGCGCTCGAGCTCACGCGCCGTGGCTACATCTACGACCTTATGGAGGCCGGCGCGATCGTGCGCACGGCATTCTGCGGCCCGTGCTTTGGCGCCGGCGACACGCCTGCCAACAACGGCCTGTCCATCCGCCACACCACGCGCAACTTCCCCAACCGCGAGGGTTCCAAGCCGGGTAATGGCCAGCTGAGCGCCGTGGCCCTGATGGACGCCCGCTCCATTGCGGCGACGGCTGCCAACGGCGGCATCCTGACGCCGGCGACCGACCTGCCCGAGGAGACTTGGGACGAGGCCTGCGAGTACACCTTTGACGATGCGCCGTACAAGAAGCGCGTGTACTGGGGCTTTGGCAAGGCGGAGCCTGCCGACGAGCTGGTCGAGGGTCCCAACATCAAGCCGTGGCCCGCGATGGAGCCCCTCGGCGACGACATCCTGCTCAAGGTGTGCTCCAAGATCATGGACCCGGTCACCACGACCGACGAGCTCATTCCTTCGGGCGAGACGAGCTCCTTCCGCTCCAACCCTCTGGGTCTGGCCGAGTTTACTCTGAGCCGTCGCGACCCTGCCTACGTGGGTCGCTCCAAGGAGGTCGATGCGGTGGAGAAGCGCCGCGTTGCCGGTGAAGCCGCGGGCGACCTGGCGGCACTCGATGCTGAGCTTGCCAGCGTGTTTGAGGCACTGGCCGGCGCGGGTGTCACGGCCGATGCCAAGGCGACCGAGTACGGCTCTATGCTCTATGCCAAGAAGCCCGGCGACGGTTCCGCCCGCGAGCAGGCCGCGAGCTGCCAGCGCGTGATTGGCGGCCTGGCCAACATCGTCCACGAGTACGCCACCAAGCGCTATCGCTCCAACGTGATGAACTGGGGCATGGTGCCCTTCCAGATGGAGGCGGAGCCCAACTTTGAGGTGGGCGACTACGTCTTTGTGCCGGGTATCCGTGCCGCGCTCGATGGCGACCTGAAGAATATCGCTGCCTACGTGGTGCGTGCCGACGGTGCGGTTGAGCAGATTGAGCTCTACATTGCCGATATGACGGCAGAGGAGCGTGCCATCGTCAAGGCCGGCTGCCTGATCAACTACAACAAGTTCAAGGCCGCTGCCGAGTAACGCACTTAATTGCTGTCTCTTATACATATCTGACGCTGCCGACGAATTAGACGGTGTAGA
>CABSNS010000269.1:0-2464 GCA_902479105.1 uncultured Collinsella sp.
GAGACAGCTCGTACGCCGATTCCCTCGTGTTCACCCATGATGCCGCGCACTGTGCGCTCGACGCACTGCGCGCAGGGGCCACGGTGCTCACCGACACGAACATGGCGCTCGCAGGCATAAGCAAGCCCGCGCTCGCGAAGATCGGCTGCAAGGCCGTGTGCTACATGGCCGACCCTGATGTCGCCGCGGCTGCGCGCGCCGCGGGCACGACTCGCGCCGTTGCGAGCATGGACAAAGCTTGCGGCATCGAGGGTCCGCTCATCGTGGCCGTCGGCAACGCTCCCACAGCACTTCTGCGCCTCGCCGAGCTCATGGACGCGGGGAAGATCGCGCCCGCGCTCGTCGTTGGGGTGCCGGTCGGGTTTGTGAACGTGGTCGAGGCGAAAGAGGAGCTACTCGCACGACGCGTGCCGGCCATCGTCGCGAGGGGTCGCAAGGGCGGCTCGACCGTGGCGGCCGCCATTATGAACGCGCTGCTCTACCAGATCACGCGCCCAGGCGGCCCGAAGTGACGGCGCCCGCATCCGCGCCGGCGCTGCGCATCTTCGCCGGCACCACCGAGGGCCGCCTTCTGTGCGAATGGGCGAGCGGGTCGGGCATCCCCGCCCGTGCCTACGCGGCAACCGAGTACGGAGGCGAGCTTTTGGGCGAACTTCCGGGCATCGAGGTGCATGCGGGCAGGCTCGACGAGGCCGACATGGAGCGCGAGCTTTTCGGCGCGCGCATCGTCGTCGACGCCACGCACCCCTTCGCTACGCTCGCAAGCGGCAACATCCGGGCCGCTTCGCTCGCCGTGGGTGCACGTTGCCTGCGCCTTGCGCGCCCGGTCGAGGCGCTGCCCAAAGGCGTCGTGTCGGTCGCGTCGATCGCCTGCGCGGCGCGCTTTCTCTCCGAGAACCCGGGTCGCGCGCTTCTCACGACGGGGAGCAAGGAGCTTGCTCCCTACACACGCGTCGCCGATTTCGCGGAGCGCTTCTTCGTGCGTGTTCTCCCGCTGCCCGGTGCTATAACGAAGTGCATCGATGCGGGGTTTTCGCCGTCGCACGTCATCGGCATGCAGGGGCCCTTCACCCGCGAGCTCAACGAGGCGATGCTTCGGCAGGTGGGCGCCCAGTGGCTTGTGACCAAGGACTCGGGAACCGTAGGCGGCACGGCCGAGAAGATCGCCTCCGCGCGCGACGTGGGAGCGCGCTGTATCGTGGTCGCCCGTCCCGCCGAGGGAGGCGGGGCCCTTTCGCTTCGGGAAGTGGAAGACGCGCTCTTACGGGAGTTCGCGCGCTAGGCGCTCGTCGCGCCTAGCGCGCCCTCCCGCCTGCGAGGAGGAGCGCCCCGAGCAAGCTCGACCCGTACAAGACCGTCATCCGCCAATAGCTCGAGGACGACGCCCGGAACTGGCGCAAGCAGCCCTTCAATAAGTTGCGGTGAAATAGTGTTTGTTTTTGCTGCCAGATAGCATATTCAGTCCCTAATTCACCGCAACTTGTTGGTGGTGGCTTACTGGTAGCGTAGGCACTCCACCGGGTCGAGCTTTGCCGCGCGTCGAGCGGGGTAGAAGCCAAAGATTACGCCGATGCCGACGGAGACGGCGAAGGCCAGCAATACCGTGGCGATTGAAAAGCTCGGTGTGATTTGCCCGCTGGCACCGAGCTCGCCAAGAATCCCGGATCCGGAGGCAAACATCGCAAGAGCCCAGGCCAGCAGATAGCCAATCAGGACACCCAACAGTCCGCCGGTGACGCACAGCGCCGAAGACTCGGCCAAAAACTGCGCGGTGATATCGCGACGACTGGCGCCCAGAGCACGGCGGATGCCGATCTCGCGGATGCGTTCAGATACGTTGGTGAGCATCATATTCATAATGCCGATACCGCCGACAAGCAGCGAGATGCTGGCGACAGCGCCCATGATGAGCGAGAACGCGCCCATAAAGGAGTTGAGTGTATCGATGGCGCTTTTCATGGATGTTGCC
Source organism: uncultured Collinsella sp. (assembly GCA_902479105.1). GTDB lineage: Bacteria > Actinomycetota > Coriobacteriia > Coriobacteriales > Coriobacteriaceae > Collinsella. Next base: position 1,970 of record CABSNS010000269.1, read on the forward strand.
GATACACTGTCGTACTCATCCTCCTCCTCGATGCCCTTCATCGCGCGCACCTTGGACTCGATGGTCTTACAAAGCTCATCCATGTCCGTGCCCTCGGCGGCAAGTGCCATCACGCTGGGGAATGAGGGATTCTCGTCGCCAAACAGGCCTGAGATGGTTTCGCGTGGCATATACAGCGTGAGCGAGCCCATGGAGTCGCTGCCGCCATCAATCACGCCGACAATCTGCACCTCGCCGTTGGACACCTTGATGGTTTTCCCCAGCGCATCCTGTTCGTTGCCGTAAAGCTGATCGGCGCCGCCGCGGCTGATGAGCGCCACGCGCGAGCCTGATTGGGACTCAGCCTGGGAATAGGTGCGCCCCGCAACGAGCTTGCTGGCCCCCACGGCGTCGAGCATGTCGCTATCGACACCCTGTGCCATGACGGTATAGCTTTTATCGCCGGTCTTATACCTGTCTCTTATACACATCTGACGCTGCCGACGAATTAGACGG
>CABSNS010000270.1:0-2453 GCA_902479105.1 uncultured Collinsella sp.
GCACGGCGAGGCGACGGCTCACGCGAACCGGCGGAATAGTACCTGTTGTCGTAAATCTGATCCATGTGCGCCTTGTGCGGTTGAGGTTTGTTTGCGCTAAGTATTCTAGTTATAGCACGAGCGTGCGCACCGCCTTCGCCAGCCTTTGCTCGACATAAAAAAGGCGCTGAGCCATATGGCCCAGCGCCCAATGGCGGCCATCAGAAGTGGAACGGAGCCGAGTCAACCCCGCCCCCGCGTACGCCACTTGTTTAGCGAATGTTGTAGAACGCGGTCTTGCCTGCGTAGCGCGCGCTGCCCTCGAGCTCGTCCTCGATACGGATGAGCTGGTTATATTTGGCAATACGGTCGCTACGGCACGGGGCGCCCGACTTGATCTGGCCAGCATTGACGGCCACGACCAGGTCGGCAATCGTGGAATCCTCGGTCTCGCCGGAACGGTGGCTCACGATGCAAGCGTAGCCGGCCTCCTTGGCGGTTTCGATGGCCTCGAGCGACTCGGTGAGCGTACCGATCTGGTTGACCTTGACCAGGATCGCGTTGGCGGCGCCCAGCTCGATGCCCTTCTTGAGGCGCTCGGTGTTGGTGACGAACAGGTCGTCGCCCACCAGCTGCACCTTGTTGCCAATGCGACGGGTAAGCTCGACCCAGCCATCCCAGTCCTCCTCGGCCATGCCGTCCTCGATGGAGATGATGGGATAGGTGTCGACGAGCTTCTCCCAGTAATCAACCATCTGGGCACTCGTGTACTCCACGCCCTCGCCCTTGAGCTCGTACATGCCGGTCTCGGCGTTGTAGAACTCGGTCGAGGCCGGGTCCATGGCGTACATGAAGTCGACGCCGGGCTTAAAGCCAGCCTTCTCGACGGCCTTGGTAATGTACTCGAACGGCTCGGCATTGGTCTTAAGGTTGGGCGCAAAGCCGCCCTCGTCGCCCACGCCGCCGCCCAGGCCGGCCTCGTGCAGCACGCCCTTGAGGGTGTGGTAGACCTCGGCGCACCAACGCAGGCCCTCGGCAAAGCTCGGGGCGCCCACCGGCATGATCATAAACTCCTGGAAGTCAACGTTATTGTCGGCATGCACGCCGCCGTTGAGGATGTTCATCATGGGCGTGGGCAGCAGATGGGCGTTGACGCCGCCCAGGTACTGGTACAGCGACAGGCCCGCCGACTCGGCAGCGGCGCGGGCGACGGCCAGCGACACGCCCAGAATGGCGTTGGCACCGAGCTTGGTCTTGTTGGGCGTACCGTCGGCGGCAATCAGTGCGGCGTCAATGGCACGCTGATCGAAGGCATCGAGGCCCACGACGGCGTTGGCGCACTCGTTGTTGACGTGCTCGACGGCCTGCGAAACGCCCTTGCCCAGGTAGCGACCCTTGTCGCCATCGCGCAGCTCACATGCCTCAAAGGCGCCGGTCGAAGCGCCCGAAGGCACCATCGCGCGACCGAAGCTGCCATCCTCGAGCACGACCTCCACCTCGACGGTGGGGTTGCCGCGGCTGTCGAGCACCTCACGACCGTAGACGTCCAAAATGTCACTCATGTTGTCTCCCTCTCACTTGGAAACGTAGTGGATGCAAGCGACCGGCTGACCGTGCACCGTCGGTGCGCCTCCGTAAGTTAGCCATGTCGCACTTTTTGCATTATGCCCTAAGTTAGCCGAGGGATACACTTGATTTTCGAAAAATTTAGCGGGAACGATGAGGCGTGTCAGCCCGTCGTTCCCGCAGTCTTACTCCCCTGCCTTTGCTGCGTCCCACAGGTCGTTGAGGCCGTGGGTCGAAAGCTCGGCAAGATCCACGTGAGCATCGGCCGCCATCTGCTCCATCGCGGCCCAGCGGCGGCGGAACTTTGCTGTGCTGGCACGCAGGGCGCTCTCGGCGTCAATCCCCTCCTTGCGCGCGACGTTGACCAGGGCAAAGAGCAGGTCGCCAAACTCCATCTCGCGCTCGGGCGAGCCAGGGGCCTCGGCCTCAAACTCGGCACGTTCCTCGGCGACCTCGTCCCACACGTCCTGGACCGTCTCCCACTCAAAGCCCACGGCAGCCGCCTTGCGCGACACCTTCTGAGCCTGCATCAACGCCGGCAGATGCGTGGGCACGCCATCGAGCAGACCCTCGGGCGCGGCCTCGCCCGCCGCCACGGCCTTGTCCTTGGCGGCTTTCTCGGCAAGCTTGACCTCGTCCCAAATCTTGAGTACCTCGTCGGAGCTGTCGGCATCCGCATCGCCAAACACGTGCGGATGACGGCGAATGAGCTTGGCGTCGATATCGTGCGCCACGTCGGCCAGCGTAAACTCGCCGGCGTCCGCCGCGATCTGCGCATGCAACACTACCTGCATGAGCACGTCGCCCAGCTCCTCGCGCAGGTGCGCCGCGTCGTCGGCCTCGATGCAGTCAAGCGCCTCGTAGGCCTCCTCGATCATGTTCTTGCCAATGCTGCGGTGCGTCTGCTC
>CABSNS010000271.1:0-2442 GCA_902479105.1 uncultured Collinsella sp.
CTACACCGTCTAATTCGTCGGCAGCGTCAGATGTGTATAAGAGACAGGTGCTAAAGTGACGGCTTGAAATTGGTGCTATATTCGGCTTGAGTTGTTTAATGCTAGTACGGGAGGCTGATATGGGGCTGTTCAAGAAGAAAAACCCGCAGGATGCCTTTGATCCCGATGTGTTTACCATCACGGATACGATTTTGGACCCACCGCGGTTTACGTTTTTGCCGGCTATCTACCAGGATGCCACGCGCCGCAAGTGGGCCGTGCATCAGCGCGGCGGCGAGCCGAAGATTTTTGACTATGCGGATGTGCTGCAGTGCGAGATTGCCGAGACCGGAAATCCCGAGGATGTGCCGGAGCTCAGCAAACGCGAACTGGCTCAGCAGATTTTGATTAATCCAGCTCAGGCTACCAAAAACAACGCTGCCAAGCGTAATATGTGCCTTGGTATGGGTGTCATCGTTGTCGTGCAAACCGGCAAGGATGAGATTTCGAAGCTTGAGATTCCGGTGACCGCGGGCGAAGTCAAGCGAGACTCCGGCCTATATCGGTCGTATCGGAACGTTGCGGAGCAGATCAAAGAAGCCTTCGACGCCATGAGGCGTCCGGAGCAATGATTCCTGCAGCATCAAGCGGTTGAGGAGTCTTGCCCATGTCGAGTGAACCATATGCGATTCCGCCCAAAGATCGCGCCTTTGAGGGCATTCTTTGGTATATCAAACATTATGACCTGCAGAGTGGCGACCGGCTGCCCGCCGAGCGTGTGCTCTGTGAAGAGCTGGGCGTGTCGCGCACGGCGTTGCGTGCTGCGATCACGCGCCTTATTTCGTGCGGAACTTTGGAAAGCCGCCGCGGTTCGGGCACCTATGTGTGTCCTCCCAAACCGCTGAACATCTTTCAGGAAACATGGAACTATACGCAGGCGGTGGAGAGGGTTGGCTCAAAGTCGACCGCACGCCTGGTTTGGTCCAAGGTCGTGTATGCCGATATCGATCTTGCCCAAAAAGCCCAGATTGACCTGGGCATGCCGCTCTTCTGCATTCGGCGCGTGCGTGTGGTCAACGGTTCTCCGGCATCGATCGAGACGGCTTACGTCAATCTGTCTTTGTACCCCTCGCTTTCCGATCATGATTTTGAGCAGGAGAGCCTCTACGACGTTTTGCTCAAAGAGGGGAATGTCCATGTGGCGCACGGCAAGGAGCATATTTCCATCAGCCGTCTGAACGCCGACGAGGCCAAGTTACTGGGCGCTCAGGAGGGCACGCCGGTGTTTTACAAGGCTTCGCACGAGCGCGACGAGACCGATGGCTTTGTCGAGTATTGCAAGTCCGTGATTCTGCCGACCAAGTATCGTTTTGCCGATAACGGCGAGGCAGACGGCGTTGCGACGAAAGTGGGTGTCGAATGGCTGATGCAGTAGAAGACTTGCCGGTTTACAAACAAATTCGCCGCTGCATTGCGGAGCGAATCGAGCGCGGCGACTACCCGACGGGCTCGATGATTCCGTCCGAAAACGAGCTGGCCGAGGAGTTTGGCACGACGCGCCTGACAATCCGAAGCGCCATGGACGAGCTGGTCAAAAGTGGCCAGATTCGTCGCGTGCAGGGCAAAGGCGCCTTTGTGGGACACAAGTGGTTTGACGAGCACGAACGCAAGGGCGGCTTCCGTCAGTCGGTTCTGGCGTCGGGCGCGATGCCGTCGGTGCGCATCCTGGCGCGCTCCAAACGCTACGCCGGCCCGTATTACGCCGACCTGTTTGGCATCGCCGAGGACGATCTGCTTTACTCGGTGCGCCGTCTCAACTGCATTGATGGTGAGCCCGTATCGATCGAGATGACGCTGATTCCGTGTCCGCTGTTTCCGGGCATCGAAGACGTGGACATTTCGGTCTTCAGCCTGTTCGAGACCTACGATATGTTGGGACGCAAGCCAGATCAGTCGCTAGAGAAACTCGATATCGAGGCGCTGGGCGCACGCGATGCGAGTTTGCTCAATCTTGAGCCGGGCGATCTGGCGCTCGTACTGGAATGCCTGACCTATGACTCGAGTGGGCAGGCGATTGAGCATGCCAAGTCTTTTAACCGCGGCGATGCCGGCGGATATACCTACAACTATTAGCGTCTAGAGCGTCCCTGCGCACGGCGGGGGCGCTCGTTTTTACGGATATATGTCGCTTGACCGATGAGCGGCAAAAACTGACCGTCTACCGAGAGGGGAGGACGAAATCAAAAAATCGGTATTAAAAACGGCTAACCTGTAATCGTTCACTGGTATTAAGAACCTTTGAATTGTTGAGCTTGGGGCCAAGATGTCCACAAGGTTAAGCGGTGCGACGGGGCGGCAAGCCCGTCCATTCCGTGCGACAATTCAAACTGCTCGTGAAAGGAGCGGGAATGAAGGAGACCGAGAAGATCGAGATCATGCACTTCGACCAGGAGGGCTACCTCG
>CABSNS010000272.1:0-2435 GCA_902479105.1 uncultured Collinsella sp.
CTGAGACGCACGGGACACGGGCCTCGCGGTCAAAGCCGCAGGAGTGCTCACGGATGTGGTGCTCAAAGTCGTCGCGGAAGCCGCGAATGGCCGTGAGCGCCATGGCGCCGGCCTCGTAGCCGATGGCGCAGTCGCTCGAAAGGTAGATGGTGCGGGCCGTGCGCTCAATAAGGTTGAGCGTGGACTCATCGGCGCGCCCTTCGAGCACATCGGCAAGCAGGTCGCTCAGCGCGCTCAGGCCCACGCGGCAGGGCGTGCACTTGCCGCAGCTCTGGGTGGAGCACAGGTTGACGAGCGCTGCCGTAAACTCAACGGGACACGGGGCGAGCGAACTCACCGCCAGACGACGTCCGAGCGCATCGTGCAGGTCGTCCATGACGGCCTGAGCGTGGCTGCGTTCCATTACGTGCAGTCGAGCCATAAGATCCCCTCTCACATGGCAGCCCGGAGGCGAGGCCGGGCGAAATTGCTACACGCACAACACTGACCTAAAAAGTTGTGAGGTCTCCATACGGTTCGGCAGGCGGTATAAAATGTCACCCTCAGCGGTGAAATAGAACATTACCGCAGATAAATGCCATATTTGATAAAACGCGTTACCAAATTGCATTATTCAATGTGAAAAAGAGCGCCTTACTATTTTTCCTTTTTGATCCGTTTTCCTCCGTCCCCTTCGGATCACATGATCCCTTGGGAACGGAGGAAAACGGATCGTTTTTGGTGCAAAAGGGCCAGGTTTGTTTGCACCAATCTCACTTGCGCTAGATAAAGAGCTCGCATTCCTTCCGCACGACGCAAACCTTGCTCAGCATCTGGGAAACAGCGGATAGCTTGTTGGGATCAACCTTACGAGCACCTCGCGGACATACGGCAATGCAGCGCATGCAGGAGATGCACGCCTCGCCAGCTGCTCGTTTGGGGTCACCCTTGTCGATAGCACAAACGGGGCACGCCGCGGCGCATGCACCGCAGGAAACGCAATCCTCTGTTGCCTCGGGTGCCATGCGGTGACCTCCAGCTTGTTTATAAGGACGATTGCCGGGGATAGAGGGCTCGGACGCATCCTCAGCCAACAGCTTTTGCTGAATTTGCTGAGCAAACTCAGCAAGCTGCGCCGCATCCTGCGCATCCGGACGACCGGCAGCAAACTGTCGCGAAATGGAATGTTCTGCAATGGCTGCAACTGCCGCGATCACCCGGAATCCCGCATGCTTCGCAACGTCCTCCAGCTCTACGAGCGTGTCCTCAAACGCGCGGTTTCCGTATACACAAACCAAAACAGCCCGAGCCCCGTTGCCGCGCACCATGCCCAACCGGTCAGCCACCACAGCCGGGATTCTACCGGCATACGCCGGCACAGAGATTACGGCCACGTCGTCCTCAGTCATCGAGACAGCGTTGAAATCCAACCCGCTATCGGTCAGATCGACGGTAACGGTATTCTTGCCCAGTGCTCCGGCCACAAGGCCTGACACCTTCTGCGTTCCACCCGTCGGACTAAACACAATTTCGAATACGCTCATCGAGGCACCCTCCCCTACGCCTGGCAACGCGTCAAGCCGCTTTCACATCCAGCCAGAGTATACGGCACGTGGGGTCCCCGTTTTAATGCACCAAGCACCCCAATGCACCCACCCTACGCTGTCTGCCTCTTCGTTTTGTATAAATTACGGTACAAATTGTATATATTTACGGGATACCGCTGTGTTCTCCTGAGGTACCCCATCCTAGCCCGTGCAAAAAACGGAGTATTCTGCAACGTAACCACGCCAGCACCGCCGCGGGTGGGCAAAACTGTAGGGCGCCGTATCATTCTAAGTCCCGACATGGCGAGAATGACGCGCCCCTGCTCCGGAAAACGGCGAAATCTGACTCAGAACGCTCGCCAGGGATATCCGAAGGCCACCGTTGGCGACGTCGGATCATATGCAGACAACTCGAACTGCAGAATACTCCAAAAAATGCACGGCGCACCCCATGGGGCCCATTGCTGCATGGCAGAAAATAGGTCCTCAGCATCCCCCAGATGCATTCCCGAGAAAATCACGTTTGAATTAGCGATGGACACGGCAAACAAACGGGCCCGAGCGTTGTTTGCTCGGGCCCTTAGCTTGTCTCACGCTAGCGTGCGATGTGTATGTTACTTGCGCTTGCCGCCGCCGTCACCGGGGCGACGGGAGCTGCCGCCGCGCTTGCCGCCACGGCTGTTGCCATAGCTGCCACGGTTATCGCGACCGCCGGCACGGCCGCCACGGGAGCCGGCCTGGTTGCCACCACGCCCACCACGATAGCCGCCGCGACGCTCCTCGCGGGTATCGTCGTAGTTGCGCCAGTCATCGCGACGATCGCGGCTGGCACGCGGGTCACGACGATCGCGCGACTCGTTAGAACGACCAGCGCCGCCGCGGCCGCCATTGCTGCGAGCACCCTCGCGA
>CABSNS010000273.1:0-2412 GCA_902479105.1 uncultured Collinsella sp.
GGCCTATATCCTGTTCGAGGGCATCTCGACGCTGTTCCAGCCGGGCTTTCTCACGGAGCCGTCGCGCGCCAACGGAACGCAGGGCGGCGTGCTCTACCAGCTGTTCGACTCGTTCTACCTGCTGCTGATCACTCTAGTCATCTCGGTGCCCATCAGCCTGGGCGGAGCGGTCTTCCTGGTTGAGTACGCGCCGAACGGCCCTATCCGCAACATCGCCTCCACCGCTATCGAGACCTTGTCCTCGCTGCCTTCCATCGTCGTCGGCATGTTCGGTTTTCTGGTGTTCTCGGTGCAGCTGGGCTGGATGTACTCCATCATCTCCGGCGCCATCGCGCTCACCATGTTCAATATTCCCATCCTGGTGCGCGTAATCCAGCAGGCGCTCGAGGACGTGCCGCAGACCCAGCGCGATGCGTGCCTGGCCATGGGCCTCACCCGCTGGGAGGCCACGCTGCACATCCTAATCCCCGAGGCCATGCCCGCCATCGTGACCGGCATCGTGCTTTCGGCCGGCCGTGTGTTTGGCGAGGCCGCAGCACTGCTCTTTACCTCGGGCATGAGCTCGCCGGTGCGTCTGAACTTCTTGAGCTCTAACCTGTCGAGTCCCACCTGCGCCTGGAACGTGTTCCGCCCCGGCGAGTCGCTCGCCGTGCACATCTACAAGATCTATGGCGAGGGCAGCCCCGAGGCCCAGCAGATCGTTTGGGGCACCGCGGCGCTGCTGATGATTTGCGTGCTGCTGTTTAACGTAGCCGCCCGTATTGTGGGCAAGCAACTGGCAAGGAAGATGACGGCCGAATGAGCGAGATGAATGTAGCGCCCGCAAGCGAGGCAGCCACGTCCGAGACCCAGGACTTCCTGTCGAGCGTGGGGGAGAGCGAGAGGCGCATGCGTGTGAGCGGCAAGGCCGTGAGCGACGAGGTCGTGCTCTCCACCAAGGACGTCAACGTGTACTATGGCGACCACCATGCACTGCACAATACGTCGCTCGATTTCCACAAGGGCGAGATCACGGCGCTCATCGGGCCTTCGGGCTGCGGTAAGTCGACTTTTTTGCGCAGTCTCAACCTGATGAATCGCGAGATTCGCGGCTGCCGCGTGGAGGGCGAGATCAACTACCGCGGGCGCAACGTGAACACCAAGACCGAAAACACCTACGAGCTGCGTCGCTCCATTGGCATGGTGTTCCAGCAGCCCAATCCTTTCCGCAAGTCTATTCGCGACAACATCACGTTTGCGCCCAAGCGCCACGGCATCACCGACCGTGACGAGCTCGACCGCATGGTCGAGGAGAGCCTGCGCGGTGCGGCGCTGTGGGACGAGGTCAAGGACAAACTCGACAAGAGTGCCTACGCGCTTTCGGGCGGCCAGCAGCAGCGTCTGTGTATCGCGCGCACGCTGGCGCTCAACCCCGACGTGATCCTGTTTGACGAGCCCTGCTCGGCGCTCGACCCCATCTCGACGTTGGCGATCGAGGACCTTATGTCGTCGATTGTGGCCGAGCGCGCCATCGTCATCGTGACGCACAACATGGAGCAGGCGTCGCGCGTGTCCAACCGCACGGCGTTCTTCTACATGGGCGATATGGTCGAGTACGACGAGACCGACGAGATTTTCCAACGGCCCAAGGATAAGCGGCTGAATGATTACCTCACCGGCATGTTCTCCTAGTCCGGGACATGCTTGAGGCCCGCGGCGGCCACGGTTGCCGCGGGACTGATTGGAGAGGCGGGTCATCTCTTGCGGGAGATGGCCCGCCTTTTTGTGTCGTGTACGGCCTGCCTTTTCGCTGCTATCATGGACAACGTTGAATTTCTACGAAGGAGCAGGGCATATGGCGATTCTTTTGGGATGCGATTCCGTCAGCCTAGAGTTTCCCACCAAGCATATTTTCGATAGCGTTACGCTCGGCGTGGGCGAGGGCGACCGTATTGGTATTGTCGGTAAAAACGGCGACGGTAAGTCGACGCTGCTGAGCGTGCTCGCCGGCACGTTGGAGCCCGACGATGGCCGCGTGACGCACCGCCGCGGCACCACGATCGGTCTACTCGGTCAAAAGGACCAGCTGGCCGATACTGATACCGTGCATCATGCCGTTGTGGGTGACACGCCCGAGTATGAGTGGGCGTCGAGTCCGCGTACGCGCCAGATCCTGGCCGGTCTTATTAGCGACGTGCCCTGGGAGGGCACGGTGGGCGAGCTCTCGGGCGGCCAGCGCCGTCGCGTGGACCTCGCGCGCCTGCTGATCGGCGACTACGACGTGCTCATGCTCGACGAGCCTACCAACCACCTGGACATGCGCACCATCAACTGGCTCGCGCGTCACTTAAAGGCCCGCTGGCAGCGCGGCCAGGGCGCGATGCTCGTGGTCACGCACGACCGCTGGTTCTTGGACGAGGTCTGCACCAGCAT
>CABSNS010000274.1:0-2410 GCA_902479105.1 uncultured Collinsella sp.
CAGATGCCGATCGCCGCCCACTGTGGACGATTCGCGGTTTCTGGCTGTGCGGTGTACTGGTGCTGCTGGCAGTGGCGTCCGTTCTCACCGCTGTTATGGTCATGCGCTCCTCATATGTTGCACTGTATGCGTTGTCGTTCAAATCGACGTCGTTGATTTCCTTTGCGCTTGCGGTGTGCGCGTTGATGGCTGCGGCCTGCCCGCCGCTTCACGCCCGCGTCCATGCCGCTCGTCGCGCCGAGGCCGTGGTTGCGGCGCTCGCTTCGGGCATTCTCGGGTTTTATGTGGTGCAGACCCTTGCCAGCTTCTTATGGAAGGCCGTCAATGCGAGGTTCCTCGACCCGCTTCTGGTGCGTGCCGCCTCGTTGCAGTCGGGGCCTGCCGTATTCGGCGAGCTTGCGGCGTGGATTGCGGTCGGCGCCATGCTTTCGCTGGCATATGTTGTGGCGGTCTGCCTGTTCGATCGTTGTGTGCGCCGCCCGCTGCTGCGCATGGTCCATCTGTCGAAATGATGTGATGCTGCCGGGCGGCTGGCCGGGCTGGTTGGGGCAGGGTTGTGCGATGACTGACGGGTTTATTTGACGGTGCGATGGTGCATGGTGATGCATGGTACCGCAAGATGGTGAAGCAGCTGCTTATGGGTTCGTCTATGAGTACGTTTGCATCGTTGCGGTTCCCGCGTGTTGCGATATGCGCATGGGCAAATCGGCGGCGTATGAGCGTTTGTGGGCGATTATGTTCGTGACTTGCGAACTTATGTGTTTCTGTGTCCTCTTTTGTGAGTATCTTGGTAGCTGGAAGGAGGCGGTGGCGCGCGCCGTATTCTAGGCTTGGGCCACTGCTTCATGGTGATGATGAAAGGACCAATACACATGGCCATCAATCCTCCAGTTGATGCAACGAAGACCACGGAATGGGCTGCTCTGCAGAAGCATTACGATGAGCTGCAGGCAGAAGGCATCAGCCTCAAGAAGTGGTTCGCCGATGACGCCGATCGCGTGGAGAAGCTGAGCTTCGATGCCGGCGATCTGCACTTCGACCTCTCCAAGAACCTGATCAAGCCGGAGACCCTCCAGCTGTTCGCCAACCTGGCCAAGGCCGTCAAGCTTGACGAGCGCACCAAGGCTATGTACACCGGCGTGCATATCAACAACACCGAGGACCGCGCCGTGCTGCACACCGCGCTGCGCCGCCCGGTCGAGGACGAGGGCAAGTACATCGTCGACGGCCAGGACACCGTCAAGGACGTGCGTGAGGTGCTCGACCGCATCTACGCGTTCGCCGACAAGGTCCGCTCCGGCGAGTGGACCGGCGTGACCGGCAAGAAGATCGAGACCGTGGTCAACATCGGCATCGGTGGTTCCGACCTGGGTCCCGTCATGGTGTACGAGGCTCTGAAGCCGTACGCCGACGCCGGCATCTCCGCCCGCTACATCTCCAACATCGACCCGAACGACCTGGCCGAGAAGACCAAGGGCCTCGATCCGGAGACCACCCTGTTCATCATCGTTTCCAAGACCTTCACCACCCTGGAAACCCTGACCAACGCCCGTGAGGCCCGCACCTGGCTGCTCGAAGAGCTCAAGGCCAAGGGCGCCATCGACGGTTCCGACGCCAAGAACGCCGAAGCCATCAAGAAGCACTTCGTCGCCGTCTCCACCAACCTGGAGAAGGTCGCCGAGTTCGGCATCGACCCGAACAACGCGTTCGGCTTCTGGAACTGGGTCGGCGGCCGTTACTCCGTCGATTCCGCCGTCGGCACCTCCCTCGCCGTGGTCTTCGGCCCGGCCCGCTTCGAGGAGTTCCTGCACGGCTTCCACGAGATCGACGAATACTTCGCCAACACCCCGTTCGAGAAGAACGTCGTCGTGCTGCTCGGCATGCTGAACGTGTGGTACCGCAACTTCTTCAAGGTCGCCTCCCACGCCGTGCTGCCGTACGACCAGTACCTGCACCGCTTCCCGGCCTACCTGCAGCAGCTGACCATGGAATCCAACGGCAAGTCCGTGCGTTGGGACGGCACCCCCGTCACCTCCGAGACCGGCGAGATCTTCTGGGGCGAGCCGGGCACCAACGGCCAGCACGCCTTCTACCAGCTGATCCACCAGGGCACCCAGCTCATCCCGGCCGACTTCATCGCGTTCGTGAACACCCCGAACCCGACCAAGGACGGCGACCAGGACGTGCACGAGCTGTTCCTGGGCAACTACTTCGCACAGACCAAGGCCCTGGCCTTCGGCAAGACCGCTGACGAAGTGCGTGCCGAGGGCACCCCGGAAGAGATCGTTCCGGCCCGTGTGTTCTCCGGCAACCGCCCGACCACCTCCATCTTCGGCGTGGCCCTGACCCCGTTCGCACTCGGCGAGCTCATCGCCCTGTACGAGCACATCACCTTCGTCGAAGGCACCGT
>CABSNS010000275.1:0-2401 GCA_902479105.1 uncultured Collinsella sp.
AGATGTGTATAAGAGACAGGTGTACGTCCATTCCGAAGGCGGTAGAATATCTAGGCACGGGAGCCTCCCAACCTCGTTGCGGCGCGGCTGCGCCTCTGGCACTTCAACAACATTGTCGCAGCCCCGACCCGCGGTCACGAGCGGGGGCTCCTGTCGTTTCCGTGCCCTCGGATTGGGTCATAGTGTCTGACGTTTGCTCGACCTGGGCGGTTGAAATGATCCGCTGAGACCTTTCCAGTCGAATATTTTTCGGTCGAGGGTTGGGTATTATGGTGAAAGCGATTTCAATGACAGGGGTGCTCGTGGTAAAGATGAAAGATGTGGCCGAGCTGGCCGGCGTTTCGAGCGCCGCCGTCTCGCGCTACCTCAACGGTGGATATATCTCGGCGGACAAGGCCGAGCGCATTAAGCAGGCAATCGAGTTGACCGGATATGTGCGATCCAGCCAGGCTCGCGCGCTGCGCACCGGCTCCACCGAGCTCATCGGCGTCATCGTGCCCAAGATCAACTCGGAATCCGTGAGCCGCATTACTGCCGGTATTGGCCAGGTGCTCGGTCGTCGTGGCTACCAGATGCTCCTTGCCAACACCGACAACGCGGCCGATCGTGAGCTCGAATACCTCGATTTATTCCAAAACCACCCGGTCGATGGCATTGTGCTGGTGGCAACTATGATTACCGATGAGCACCGTCGCGCGATTGAGTCGTGCCGCGTGCCCATTGTGTTGATCGGCCAACATGTCGAGGGCGCGGCGTGCGTCTATCACGACGATTACGAGGCCGCCTTTGAGCTGGGCCATGCGCTTGCGGGCCGCGTGGACGGCAAGATCGCCTACATTGGAGTTACCGAAGAGGACCGCGCGGCCGGTTATGACCGCCGTCGCGGTTTTGAGGCCGGCTTGCGCGCCGCGGGTAACCCGCTCGATGCCGCCTTGATTCGCCTGGGCTCGTTTACGCTCGACTCAGGCTATGGTGCAGCACGTGAACTGCTTTCCGTCGCTCCCGATGTTTCGTTTATCGCGTGCGCGACCGATACCATGGCGGCGGGCGCGCTTCGTGCCATCGATGAGGTTCGCGGCGTGGGCGAGGGCATGCATCGCGTAAGCGGTTTTGGTGACAACGCGTTTTTGCGCGCGCTGACGGGCGGTATTCCCACCGTGCATTATGGCTACCTGACCAGTGGCGTCGAGGCGACCAATATGTTGCTCAACACGCTCGATGGCGTGGAGGGGGAGAGCGGTCTAAAGACGCTCAAGCTTGGCCATCAGCTTATGAATGTCTAGATTTTGGGCACGTCTGCCTGCCTCTGAGCCCTTATGTTTGTCTCAAAACTACCATTCGCCGGCTATTTCCTACCGTTCACCCTACTATGAAAACGATTACAGACATATGAAACTGAAATCGATTACAGTGTAAGTGTCAAAGATGGCCGGGTGTACGTGCGCCCGTTTGAGGAAAGGGAAGTCATGGACTACCGCAAATCAGCCCAAGAGGTGCTCGACAACATCGGTGGCGCCGGCAACGTTGTTTCGGCCGCACACTGCGCCACGCGTCTGCGCCTGGTGATTGCCGATAACGCCAAGGTCGACAAGGAGGCCCTCGAGAATATCGACGGCGCCAAGGGCGTCTTTGAGGCCCAGGGCCAGCTCCAGATTATTTTTGGTACCGGCACCGTCAACAAGGTCTACGAAGAGTTCATCGCGCTTAGCGGCGTCGAGGCTTCCACCAAGGCCGAGGTCAAGGAGGCCGCGGCGCAGCAGCAGAACATCTTTATGCGTGCCATTAAGGTGCTCGGCGACGTCTTTGTCCCCATCATCCCCGCCATCGTGGCTTCGGGCCTGCTGCTGGGCATTATGAGCGCCCTCAACTTTATGGCCTCCAACGGCTTTATCGCGCTCGATACCAATAACTTTATCTACAAGATCGCCGACCTGGTCTCGGGAACGTCTTTTGGCATTCTGCAGATCCTGATCGGTTACTCCGCCGCTAAGGCCTTTGGCGCCAACCCGTATCTTGGTGCCGTCCTCGGCGGTGCGTTCATCAACTCCTCGCTGCAGAGCGCCTACACGGTTGCCTCCGAGGGCGTGCAGACCATGGTCACCGTCATCCCCGGCGTGTACAGCTTTGAGTGGGTCGGCTATCAGGGCCACGTTATCCCCATCGTCATCGCCTGCGCCATTCTCGCCTTCCTCGAGAAGCGCCTGCACAAGATCGTTCCCGAGATGTTCGATCTCTTTGTGACTCCGCTTGTCTCGGTGTTCGTGACCGTGCTCGTGACTCTCGTTGCCGTCGGCCCCATCTTTGTCTGGGCCGAGAACGCCATCCTCGGTCTGATTCAGGCCCTGCTGACCCTGCCCTTCGGCATCGGTTCCTTTATCGTCGGCCTGTTCTATGCCCCCAC
>CABSNS010000276.1:0-2394 GCA_902479105.1 uncultured Collinsella sp.
GCGAGGGGTTGTCGCGAACGAAGGTGTAGCGGTAGGTTGCGCCCTTGGACTTGTACTCAAAACCGGACTCGACCGAGGTGTACTCGTTGCCGTCCTTGTGTGCGGGCTCAATGCCAAAGTGCTTGACATAGCGCGGACCGAAGTCCTCGGAACGGCCGTAGTACGTGTTGCCGTCTGCCGTAAGCTTGCTGCCCATGTAGATTTGGGTGCAGGCGAGCGCCGAAGTCGGCATGGCCATGATGGCCGCTGCTCCAAACGCAAGGCCGCAGCCGAGCTTTTTGAGCGTGTTGACAGGATGAGTAAACCTCATGATCCCTCCCAACCGTTGAAACCCCGCGGAACCGTGCAGGATTTCAGCTAATAAATACATCTATTAGCCTATCGGAAGTCTAAATAGTATTCATCTATTTCGATGAAATACTCGATGAGCGTCCTAAAATATGCGATGGGCGGACAAGAATACTCATTATCTAGCTTTAGTTAAATAAAGACGCCCTGCAATTACTGTACCTGAATAAAGCGCCTTGCACGGGGCGCAAAGAAAAATCCCCAGCTGTTTGGCAAATGCATAAACAACGGGGGAAATGATAATTGGATGAATATCATACCAATGTGGAATTACTTCTTCCGGCGGTGGATCACGTTAATCGCATAGCCGACGAGCATGGCCAAGACGATGACGATAAAGCCAATCAGGGGGTTGTCGTTCATGGGGTCCTCCTATTTTCCGAGCGGGGAGAATTCGTCGACGATGAGGTCGAGGCATTGCGGAAGTGCGCGGGCACCAAAGACGCCCGAGTTGCTGGAGATGATTTCGCCATCGAACTGCATGCCCAGCGACGGCGTGCAGGTGATCTTGGCTTCCTTGGTCTGGATGATCTTGAACTGCGGGCGGCCGAGCACCTTGCCGGCGGGGTCGAGTGCGGCGGTGATCACGGTGGGCAGGAGCTGGACGGTTTTTACGGGCTCGATGACCGCGATGTCGACCATGCCGTCGTTCATGCGGCAATCGGGGAACAGGTTGATGTCGTTTTGAATGACCGAGGTGTTGCCGGCCATGCAGCAGATGCCATCGAGCTCCTCGACAATGCCGTCATGCTCAATCGTAAAGTGCGCCACCGTGGGGTTGGGCGTGGCGAGCGCCGACAGGAAGTAGGCGATTTCGCCGATGTCGTTTTTGGCGGGGGCGGCCTTCATCATGATCTCGGCATCGTAGCCCGATCCGGCGATGATAATAAAGCCGTGGCGCTTTTCGTTGCCGTTCTCGTCGAGCCAAAAGAGCTCGCCCATGTCCGCCTTGACGGTACGGCCGACGCGGCAGGCCTTGGCGAGCGCCGCGGCTTCGGGGGCGTTGCCAATGTTGTTGAAGAACAGGCAGGCCGTGCCGGAGGGGAAGACGAGCGTGGGGACGCCGCATCCGCGCATTTGGTCGAGCACGTTGGAGACGGTGCCGTCGCCGCCCGAAATCACCACGCGATCAAACTCGCGCACGTCTGCCACGGCGTCCTCGGGTTCCATGCCATCGCCGATAAAACGCATCACGACCTCGTCGCCGCCCTGCGCGAGGGCGTGCGTGAACGCGTAGATTTCATCTGAGCTGGGGCCCGATGCCGGGTTGTGGATGATAAGGCAGCGCATACTTACGTTCCCGTTCTGTGACTAACCGAGTATAGTTGTAAGGCAATGCCGATATCCTACCCGTGTTTTTCGGGCCTAACCTTATTCGATGGGTTGATATGTACATTTCCACACATCAGGCTCTGCTCGACTTTTGCCAACGCGCCCGCGAGTTCGACGCGATTGCCGTCGATACCGAGTTTTTGCGCGAGCGCACGTTCCACCCGCGCCTGTGCTTGGTCCAGATCGCCACCCCTGCCGAGAGCGTCGCGGTCGATCCCCTGGTGATCGACGACCTGTCACCGCTCGCCGAGCTTATGGGCGACGAGAGCGTGACCAAGGTGTTTCACGCCTGCTCGCAGGATATGGAGGTTATGCTCCATACCGTGGGCGTGCTGCCGCGTCCCATTTTTGACACGCAGGTGGCCGCCGCCTTTTTGGGCGAGCGTCAGCAGATTTCCTACGGCGCGCTCGTGCAGACGTTTTGCGGCGTTTCGTTGCCTAAGACCGAGTCGCTGACCGATTGGTCGCGCCGCCCGCTGACCGATAAGCAGATTGAGTACGCGATCGATGACGTCAAGTACCTGATCGTTGCTTATACCGAGATGATGAGCCGCCTGCGCGAGCTGGGCCGCGTGGACTGGGTGCTCGATGAGTTGCGTCCTCTTGCCGACGAGTCACACTACCGCGCCGACCGCCATGAGGCATTCCGCAAGGTCAAGCGCATCAATTCGTGTAGCCGCCATCAGCTGGGCATCGCGCGCGAGCTTGCCGCTT
>CABSNS010000277.1:0-2392 GCA_902479105.1 uncultured Collinsella sp.
CACGCAAAGGAAAGCACTTAATGTGCTTTCCGTCTTGCGCAGGACTGTAGAGCAGGAAAGTTCATATGCGCCGCCCGGCTCCCGTGGCTCTCAGGGGCATCTCTCATGCAAAAACTGTCGTGGGGTAAAGTCCGAGGTCAGTGGCGTTTTATACCGAGAAATTCAAAAAAAGTTGAAAATTCATTACAAATTTGCGTTGACTTTAGGTAACTAAAGTTTCATACTCCTTTTCAACCACTGGGGGATGTGAACACGTACGGATCGTTCGCATCATGATTGAAGAGGATTTCTTAGACATGTTCACGCATCAGCTAAACATTATCAGCGTAGTAATTATCTGATGCGGGTTAGCACATACAGCTAGCCCGTACGATAACGGGCGGCTGATGAAGATGAGGACCGTCGAGCGCAACCGACGGCCCTCATTTTTATGTCTAGGAAGTTCTTTTTAGAGGAGGAAATGTAATGAACGGAGTTTTGCTCATGGTTGTGGCCGCGGCGGTGCTCGCCTGCGGCTATCTGGGCTACGGCCGCTGGCTGGCCAACAAGTGGGGCGTTGACAAAGAGGCCCTCACGCCGGCCAAGCGCATGAAGGACGGCAACAGCTTCTCGCCCGTCTCCGCCTTCACCGCGTTTTCGCACCAGTTCAGCTCGATCTGCGGTGCTGGCCCTGTCACGGGTACGATCGTCGCCATGGCCTTTGGCTGGCTGCCCGTCGTGCTCTGGGTCCTCGTCGGCGGCATCTTCTTTGGCGCCGTCCACGACTTTGGCGCCCTGTACGCTTCGATGAAGAACAACGGCAAGTCACTCGCTCAGCTCATCGAGAAGTATATCGGCAAGACCGGCCGTCGCCTGTTCCTGCTGTTCTGCTGGCTGTTCTGCATCATCGTCATCGCCGCCTTCACCGACATGGTCTGCAAGACGTTCATGTTCACCCCGGCCGTCGACGCTTCTGGTGCTGCTACCGGTGCCATCGACTTCACCAAGTCCTATGCCGCTGGCTGCGCTGGTACCATCTCCATCCTGTTCACCTTCGTCGCTATCGCCTTTGGTTGGGCCCAGAAGAAGTTCAACCTCACCGGTGCTGCCGAGTTCGTCACCGGCGTGGTCCTCATGGTTCTCATGTTCGCCGTCGGTATGCAGTTCCCGGTCTACCTGGATAAGTTCCAGTGGTTCGCCGTCGTCATGGTCTACCTGGTCTTCGCTGGCGCTATGCCCATCCAGATGCTCAAGACCCCGCGTGACTACCTCACTTCCATCATGATGATCGTCATGATCGTCTGCGCTGTCCTCGGCATCGTCGTCCTGGGCGTCAACGGTCAGGCCACTATCACCGCTCCGGTCTTTACCGGCTTCTCCACTGCCTCCGGCATGATGTTCCCGGTCCTGTTCGTCTCCGTCGCTTGCGGTGCTCTCTCCGGTTTCCACAGCCTCGTATCTTCGGGCACCTCTTCTAAGCAGGTCGAGAAGGAGCAGGACGCCGTCAAGGTCGGTTACGGCGCCATGATCGTCGAGTCCTTCGTCGGCATCCTTGCCATCATCGTCGCCGGCATCATGTTCTCCGACATGAACACCGCCGGTACCGGCGCCCTCAACGCCGGTGTCGCTTCCACCCCGTTCCAGATCTTCGCCGCTGGCATCTCCCGCGGTATGCAGGCCTTCGGTGTTGACGGCACGCTTGCTACCGTCTTTATGACCATGAACGTCTCCGCTCTGGCCCTGACCTCGCTCGACGCCGTCGCCCGCATCGCCCGCACTTCGTTCTCCGAGTTCTTTGCCCAGACCAACGATGCCCTGGCCATCGAGTCCAAGGCCGGCTACATGAAGGTCCTCGGCAACCCCTGGTTCGCCACGGTCGTTACCCTGCTTCCCGGTCTCGCCCTCGCTTTTGGTGGCTATGCCAACATCTGGCCGCTCTTTGGTGCTTCCAACCAGCTGCTCGGCGGCATGACCATGATCACCCTCGCCGTGTTCTGCAAGTGCACCGGCCGCAAGGGCTGGATGCTCTACGTGCCCGTCGTCTTCCTGCTCTGCTGCACCTTCACCTCGCTGGTCCAGAGCGCCATGGGCTGCATGACCGCCGTCCAGGCCTACGGTTTCTTCGGTACCATCCCGGCTACCGCCACCACGGCCGCCGTTTCCGTCGCCGCCACCAAGGGCCTGCAGCTTGTCTTCGCTGTCCTGCTGATGGTCCTGGGCCTCATCGTCGCCGTCAACTGCCTCAAGGAGTTCTTCGGCAAGGAGGCTGGCTCCATGCCCGACGAGGAGCCCGAGTGGTCCGAGATGGGCAAGGCCGAGTATGGCCGCGCCGCTGCCGCCGAGGCTCCTGTCGACGCCGAGGCCGCCAAGGCCTAGTCAGCTTGATGGACTAACCGTTCCATCCATATCTGTC
>CABSNS010000278.1:0-2389 GCA_902479105.1 uncultured Collinsella sp.
AGCGCCCACGGGGGCTCCGTCTCGCTCGCCAACAGCCCCTCGGGCGGCGCGGTGGCCACCATCGCGGTCCCCCTGTGAGGGCCTAACGACTCAGGCCCTCACACCGGAGTGCCTCGCAATCAAACGCTTCCCGGATAATAATACCCGTTGCAGGGATCGCCCTGGCTAGTCGCCGCCCATGCGCATGAGCATGTCGGCGATGCGAGTCGCCATCTCGTCCACCGCCGCACGGATGTTGGCGACCCAGGACGCATGGCCGGCCTGATCGGATGCCTCCGCTTCAAGCACGTCGCAAATGACGGCGGCGACCACCCCGTGAGCCGCCCGCGGCCGGGCACGCGAAGGAGCCTCGAGACGAAAGGAGCTCGAGGACGACCATGACCAAGAGCATTGGCAGGAGCCAGGTGAGGCTCATCGCATCGACCAACGCGATATTCGGCGCCGACGAGGCGTGCGCGATGCTGCGCATCAGCCGCGACGCCATGTACCGGCTCGCCCCCCCTGCACTTACCGTTAGAGTATGCTATAAGGTTACTGGCGGCCCATTGAGCTACCTCCAAGTGCCGGGGGAGTCCCCCGGCTATTTTTTTATCCATTCCATTAGGAGTCCCCATTGGCCTAGGAGCTCAGCATCTTCGTCGACGAGAGCGGACCGCGGCGACAAGGCTCGCTACTACCTGCTCACACTCGTCTTTCACGACCAGGAAGACAGCATCGCCGAGGCGGTCACGGACTATGAGGCCAAGCTTGCCAGGGGCGATCTCCCCAACATTCCGTTTCACTCCGAGCCTCTCATGAACGGACACAAGGACTTACTGCATGATTCGTGTGTTATAGTTAGATTGCTCTAACTGTTTGGGGGCGATAGCCATGCACGAACGCAAGGGCTTCTGGGACAAGAATGCCGGTCGGTACGAGCGTTTCATGCGAAAGGACCGGGCGGCGTATGAGAAGATGTATGAGCTGATCGGGCCGGTTGTGAAAGCAAAAACCGTACTGGAGGTTGCCACCGGCACGGGGCTTATCGCAAAGAACATTGTGAATGCGGCGGCGCACATCGAGGCTACGGACGCTTCTGCAAAGATGATCCTAGAAGCAAAGCGGGACAATCAATCCGCAAAGCTGCACTTTTCCGTACAAGATATGTTCCGCCTGCCCTATGCACAGAAGTCCTTCGAAGTGGTGATCGCGTCCAACGCGCTTCACATAGTGCCGCATCCGGAAAAGGCCCTGCAAGAAATCAGGCGGGTGCTGGAGGACGACGGCGTGCTCATTGCGCCAACCTTCACCCACGCGGGGAACTCGGTTTCCGGCAAGGCAAAAGCCTTTTTCATGAGTATGGCGGGATTCCCCCTCCACAGCAGGTGGACAAGCGAGGAATACCTGCGTTTCCTGCGTCAAAACGGCTGGACGGTGCAGAAAAGCGCGGTGCTGAAGGCCTCGTTCCCGTTGACCTATGCGGAATGCACGAAATCGGAGGGGCCAGATGTCGTTCTTTGAAAACACCCGCAAGCCCGTGGGCCTCGGCGGAAAACTTATGGTTGTCATGATGAATCTGGGCCACAGCCCTGTGGCGCAGTGGGGACTTCAATTTCTACGACTTGCGCCAAATGCCAAGGTGCTGGATTGCGGCTGCGGCGGCGGGGCGAACATAAAACGGCTGCTGAAAAAATGCCCGCATGGCGTCGTCAAGGGCATCGACTATTCGCCCGTCAGCGTGGAGAAGGCTAGAAAGCTCAACCGAACTGCAATCCAGGAGGGGCGTTGCGCCGTTCTGCAAGGCAGTGTGGCGGATATGGCGTTTGAGAATAGCTACTTCGATGCTGTCACGGCCTTTGAGACCGTCTATTTTTGGCCTGATTTGCCCCGATGCTTCCGTGAGGTCTGGCGGACGCTGAAGCCAGGCGGGACAATTCTTATCTGCAACGAGAGCAATGGCGATACGGACATGGACGAGAGGTGGACGCAAATCATCGGCGGCATGACCATCTACAAGGACATCGAATTAAAGGCATGTCTGGAGCAGGCGGGTTTTCACGAGGTGCAGATACACAAAAAGAAAAAGTGGCTCTGCGTCACGGCGCGGAAGTAAGGGCATCAAGCACGGGCATTTTTGCATCCATCCCGCACATGGCGATAGGCATGACGGTCATAGCGGCTGTGCTGGCGGCAATTGTGACAGTTTTTATTCACTGAGGAAGAAGCCTATGAAATGTAAAATTGAGAAAAACACCGTGCAGGAGACGCTGATCCTCCCGCTGTATTCCCGGAAGCTGTGTACGGAGCTGTACCCAAACCTTTACAGGGATGAAACAGCGGTTCGTCTGCTCGACCAGATCGACTACGACTTTTCAGAGGCAGAGAAAAACTCCCGCAGCCTGATGCAGCG
>CABSNS010000279.1:0-2384 GCA_902479105.1 uncultured Collinsella sp.
GACCATTAGGGAAGTTCGCGCTTGACAACCTCGACGATGTCGTCGACAACGCGCTGGGTCAGCTCGTGCGTCTCGGCCTCGGCCATCACGCGGACCAGCGGCTCGGTACCGCTCGGGCGCACCAGAATGCGGCCGCGGCCGTCAAGCTCCTTCTCGGCAGCAGCGACGGCATCCCAGATGGGCTGGCAATCGTCCAGACCAGCCTTGTTGTCGGAATGCACGTTGACGAGTACCTGCGGGTACTTCTTCATGATGCCGGCAAGATCGGTGAGGGTACGACCGGTGCGCTTGAGCACGGCCAGCAGCTGCAGAGCCGTCACCAGGCCGTCACCGGTGGTGTTGTGCTCCAGGAAGATGATGTGGCCGGACTGTTCGCCGCCGATGACGGCGCCGTCCGCGAGCATGCGCTCCAGAACGTAGCGGTCGCCCACGGCGGTCTGAACCATCTCGAAGCCCTGCTCCTTCATAGCGATGGAGAAGCCCAGGTTGCACATGACGGTCGAGACGATCTCGGAGTTGGCGAGCTTGCCGCGAGCAGCAAGGTCGGAGCCGCAGATGGCAAGAATGTAGTCGCCATCGATCTCGTTGCCCTCGCTGTCCACGAACAGCACGCGGTCGGCGTCGCCGTCGTGGGCCAGACCGATGTCAGCATGGGTGCGCAGCACGAGCTCGCGCAGGGGCTCGAGGTGAGTGGAGCCGCACTCAACGTTAATGTCGGTGCCGCAGTAATCGGTGTTGATAGCGTGCACCGTGGCACCCAGGCGCTGCAGCGCGGCGGGCGTAGTCTGGCAAGAAGCGCCATGGCCGCAGTCGACGGCAACGACCAGACCGTCAAGCCTCAGGCCATCAAGCGTATCGATGGCGTGGTCGACATATGCCTTGCGGGCATCCTTCATCTTGATGATGTGGCCCACGCCGGCGCCGGTCGGCAGCGTATCGGCAGCCATGGCCTCCTCGGACATGACCCAGGCGCTGATCTCTTCCTCGACAGCATCGGGAAGCTTCATGCCCTTGCGGCTAAAGAACTTGATGCCGTTGAACTCCGGCGGATTGTGCGAAGCGGAGATGACGATGCCGCCGTCGAGCTCGTTTTGAACAGTGAGCAGCGCCACAGCAGGCGTAGGGATGACGCCGCAGCAGTGCGGGCGGCCGCCCTCGGCCATAATGCCGGCGGTCAGAGCACTCTCGAGCATGGTGCCCGAAAGGCGCGTGTCACGGCCGATGCAGATGTCCGGACCAAGGAACTTGGTCGCCGCGCGGCCCAGGCGAAACGCGAGATCGCACGAGAGGTCGGCATTGGCGACGCCACGGACGCCGTCGGTACCGAAGATGTTCTGGGGCATAGGATCGCTCCTTCCCTAGCAGGCGATATGCAACCGCCCACCCTAGTCGAAAAAGAAAAGCGGGACCCGCCGAGGAATCGGCAGGCCCCGCTTGTACATTGTATCTCGTAAGGAGATAAAACCTTAGCGCTTGGAGAACTGGGGAGCGCGGCGGGCCTTCTTGAGGCCGTACTTCTTGCGCTCGACCACGCGAGCATCGCGCGTAAGGAAACCGGCCTTCTTGAGGTCAGCACGGTAGTCGCCAGCGTTCAGAAGAGCGCGAGCGATGCCCAGGCGCAGAGCGCCGGACTGACCGGAGATGCCGCCGCCATCGCACAGAGCGATAACGTCGAACTGACCGGCGGTGTCGGTCACCTTGAAGGGAGCAAGGGCGTTCTCAACGAGCTGATGACGGCCGAAATACTGCTCGGCGTCACGCTTGTTGATGGTCACCTTGCCGGTGCCGGGGACGAGACGGACGCGGGCGACGGCGTTCTTACGACGGCCGGTACCCTGGTAGACAACGGTGTTCTCAGCCATCTTTAAGCCTCCAGCTCAATCTTCGTGGGGTTCTGGGCAGCATGCGGATGCTCGGCACCAGCGTAGACCTTAAGCTTGGTCATCTGGGCACGGCCGAGGGTGGTCTTGGGCAGCATGCCGCGAACGGCGCGCTCGATGACCTTCTCCGGGTGCTTCTCCATAGCCTGGCGGAAGCTCTCAGCCTTGAGGCCGCCGTTGTAGCCGCTGTGGCGATAATAGGTCTTCGTGTCGGCCTTGTTACCGGTAAGCTGGACCTTATCGGCGTTGATGACGACAACGAAGTCGCCGCAGTCGCTGTTGGGCGTGAACTGGGGCTTGTTCTTACCGCGCAGGATCATTGCGATCTGGGTGGCAAGACGGCCCAGGACAGCACCATCGGCGTCGACGAGAACCCAGTTGCGCTGGACCTCGCCCTGCTTGGCGTAGTGAGTCGATTTCGAAATCACTTAGACTCCTCCATGTACAGTACGTGTTGTTACAGAGATTCACGGGGCTCTGCAAGTAACCCGTCCATATTACCCC
>CABSNS010000280.1:0-2356 GCA_902479105.1 uncultured Collinsella sp.
AGATGCTCAGGAGTCTCGTGGGCTCGGAGATGTGTATAAGAGACAGCCGTAGGACCTCTGGCATGTGTGAGCTATTTGCCAGGTCCTTGTAACGTTTACGCCCGCGGAGTCTTATTTGAGCTCCCTTTGGGTACGTTGGAATCGGATACGCGTTCGATTCCAACAAGCCCGAAGGGAGCTTTTCTATGTTTAAACTGATTGCATCCGATATGGACGGCACACTGCTTGACGAAAACGGCCAGGTGCCTCCCGAGACCTACGAACTGATTCTGGCGCTACACGAGCATGGCGTGCATTTCGCCGCATCGTCAGGTCGTCGCTACGATCGCCTGTGCGAGTTCTTTGCGCCCGTTCGCGACAAGATGGACTTTGTCGCCGCTAACGGCGCCCAGGTCTACGCCGACGGTAAGATGGTGGACCGTGAGGTGTATTCCCACCTGGCGATTCGAAGGCTCGCCCAAGCCGTCAGGACGTTTCCCAATCTGCATCTTGCGCTCTTTGACCGAACCAAGTCCTTCCTGCTCGATGACGAGTGCAAGTTCGTGCGTGAGGTCGATAAGGACCTTCCCAATGCCGAGCGCATTTGGGAGCTGCCCGATCCCAGCGTAAATATCATCAAAGCGAGTATCTTTTGCGACGACAGTGCGGTTATGGACAGCGCGTACGTGCTACAGCGCGAACTTGGTCAGCTCTTTACTTTTGCGCCTTCGGGCAACGCGTGGATCGATGCCATGCAGCCTGGTGTGTCGAAGGCCTCGGGTATCGCGCAGCTCGCGGAGCATTACGGCATTGGACGCGACGAGGTCATGGCGTTTGGCGACTCGATGAACGACTACGAGATCATTCGCTTTGTCGGCACGGGCTGCGCGATGGAAAACGCGCGCCCCGCGCTCAAGGCGGTGGCCGATCGCGTCGTAGGCTGCAACCGCGACCACGCCGTTCAGCATGAGCTCCGTCGCGTGCTGGAGAGTCTCTCCTAATCCGGCAGATGGGGACGTTCCTTTTCTGCCGACAGTGGGGGACAGTCCTTGCAGCTTTTTGCGAAGAGTGTCCCCAACGACTAGTCGTTTAAGAACGTCCCCAATGACTGACCAATGACTAGGCAAGGGCGGCCATGATGGTGCGGGCGACGCCGTCGTGGTCGTTGTCGTATTCGGTAATGGCGTCGGCGGCCTCGCGATCTTCGGGCTCGGCGTTGATCATGGCCATGCCATGGCCCGCTGCCTGCAGCATGGGGATGTCGTTGATGTTGTCGCCGAACGCCCAGGCGTCGGCGAGACGCTCGCCCAAGTGCTCGCATAGCCACGTGAGGGCCGTCCCCTTGGTGGCGCCCTCACCCATGACCTCGATATTCATGGCGTAAGAACGCGTGACCTCAATGCCTCCGAGCGTGTTGAGCGCCGCGGCGATGGCGTCGCGATCGGCCGGGTCGTGCCAGTACATGGCGATACGTTCGAGCGTCTCGACCTCGTCGATCTTGCTGTCGATATCCATGTCGATCGGTGTTCGTGTGCGCTTGAGCGAAGCCGCGATGTGGGGGTCACCGCCGCAGAACTCATCCAGGCGCCCGTAAAGCGAGCGGGGGAGGAAGCACTGTCCATCCGCGAAGATATCGAAGGTCACATCGTGGCCGGCGGCAATGCGATGGATGCGGTGGGCAATGTCGCAATCGAGCGGACGGCTCAAGATGCACGTGGCGCGCGAGGCGTCGGTGGGCGTATCCTCGTCGAGCTGCCAGACGCTGGCGCCGTTGGCACAGACCGCGTAGTGCACGGCGGGATGGGCGAGAATGGGCTCAAAGATGCCCGACAGCGGACGTCCCGTGCAGGGAACAAACTCGATGCCACGACGTGCGAGCTCGTCGAGCATTGCCCAAGTGGCATAGCTCATCTGCTTATCGCTCGTCAGCAGCGTTCCGTCCATATCGGAAAACACAATCATTTGATGCAGCCCTTTCTACTGGCATAAAAAGCGTGGCCGAGGGCTTGGGTCCCTGGCCACGCTCGAGTTCTATAACGGTCCGCGTCCTAGCGGTCGGCGAGTGGCTTGTACTCCAGCGGCTCGATCACCGGACGATAGGCCGGGCGAATAATACGGTGCGCGCAGAAGAGCTCTTCCATGCGGTGTGCCGACCAGCCGGCCGTGCGGGCGACGGCGAACAACGGCGTAAAGAGCGTCTCGGGCACGCCGAGCATCTTGTAGATAAAGCCCGTGTACAGGTCGATGTTGGCGCAGATGGGCTTGGTCATGCCGTGGTCGCGCATCACCTGCGGTGCCAGGCGCTCGATGCGCTCGATGAGTGCGAACTCCTGTCTCTTATACACATCTCCGAGCCCACGAGACTCCTGAGCATCTC
>CABSNS010000281.1:0-2347 GCA_902479105.1 uncultured Collinsella sp.
CGGCTTTTCGCTCCAAATCGCCAGCGGCGCCCACAACGAGGCCGCAAGCACGGCTACGACTTGCTCATCGCCAACGCCGATAACGACGATATTCTCGAGGATCATTACCTGCGCTACTTTATGGGCACCCAGATGTCCGGCGTCATGGTTCAGCCCATGGCATCCCCCGACTGGCACCCCGCCATGACCAAGATGCCCGTGCCGATCGTCCATCTGGACATCCATTGCTCCGAGCCCGGCTACTACGTAGCGGCCGACAATGAGGCCCAGGGTCGCATCATTGCCGAACTTGCCATCGCCCGCGGCGCGCACCATATTGTCGTCGTCGGCCGAGCAGCATTTATGCAACTCACCCTGCGCGTCCTTGGCATTCATAAGGCGCTCGCCCTGCACCCCGATATCAAGATCGAAGTCATCGACGCCGGCGAATGGAATACCGCTGCCGACGGCTACGGCATCGGTGCCCAAATCGCCGAGCGCCCCGCGGACGAACGTCCCGATTTTGTCGTCGGCCTGACCGATGTGTTGGCCTCGGGCGTCGTTTCGGCACTGGTCGACAAGGGCATCTCTGTCCCCGGGCAAGTACGCGTAGCAGGCTGCGATGGCAACCCGCTCGCTTGGAGCGGATCGGTCCCGCTCACTACGGTAGCGCCCCCGGGCTACGAGATTGGCCGCAAGGGTGTCCAACTGCTGATGGAGCAAATCGAGAACAAGGCCCCGGCAAAGATCAAGCATATCCGTGTCGGCTCCGCAGCGCGTACCGTCACCGCAGTCGCCGCCGAGGATATCAACCGCCAAGAACTGGTACGTCCGTTCCTACTGGAACGCGCCAGCACCCAGGCAAGCAGCCAGACCGACGCCACGGCCATCAACCTCGGTGCGTATCTATAGCACGCCCGCGAGTATGCTAAGTCGCCGCTTAAGCAAAAGGGGCCCGACCATTGCCGGACCCCTTTTGCTTAAGCGCAAACGTGAGCAATCGCTCGTTTCAACGCCGCAATTTTCTAGCGCACAGTCTTGATTGCCGCCGCCAGGTCGAACAGCGTATCGAGCACGGCCTCGCAGCCATCCACCACGTCCTGCGGCAGCGGCACGATATCGGGGACGGCGAAGACATGGCATCCGGCCGTGATGCCCGAGACGCAGCCGTTGCGCGAATCCTCGACCACGGCACATTCCTCGGGAGCAAAGCCCGCGCGCTCGCAGGCGAGCAGATACATCTCGGGGTCGGGCTTGCCGTGCACGACCTCCTCGCCACACGTTACCGTTTCAAACTTGCCAAAAAGACCGACCATCTTAAGGTTGCGCTCGGCCGTAACGAGGCGCGACGACGTCGCTAGACCCACGTGATAGCCCGCAGCCAGCAGCTCGTCTAGGCACTCGGCGGCACCGGCCTTAAGTTCCAGTTCGGTCTTGACCATCTCGTCGCGAATCTCCTTGTGGCGACGATAGATCGCCTCGGTGGTTTCATGGCTGCCGTAATGCTTATCAAGGATGTCCATGACATCGGGCAGCGTGCGGCCGATAAACTGATGGATCAGCGCTTCATCAATCGCGAGCCCCAGCTCAGCGGCGCCTGCCTTCCAGGCCTTAATCCCCAAACGCTCGGTATCGACCAGCGTTCCATCCATGTCAAAAATAACAGCCTTGATCATATCGGTCCCCCATCGACTCTCGCTGTCGCGTTGCTGCAACTCTACCGCATTTGGCAACTTGTATATAACGTATATGCCATATTGCACTTTCGTTACACAGATAGAAGTCTTATGGCAAGTAACGCATTAGGATTATAGTTTTCGATCGAGTACTCAACGATAAGGAACGTTTCATGATTTTAGACACCACGGCACCCGCAGAGGAGCTTCAAGACAAGCTATCGGCGCTCGAACAGCTGCTTTTGGCATACGGGCGCGTGGCTATCGGGTTTTCCGGTGGCGTCGACAGCAGCTTTTTGGCCGCCGTATGCGCCCGCATCATGCCTACCAATACCCTCCTCGTCCATCTCACCACGCCGCTCATCGGCACGCCCGAGCAGGCTTCGTTTGAGCAGTCCGTTGATGGGCAGGCCAATGAGGGGCCGCATTTTAAGCTCCCCGTGCTCAATCTTTCGGTGGATCAGCTGCAGCTCCCCCAAGTAGCCTGCAACGATACTAATCGCTGCTACCACTGCAAGCACGCCGGCTTTACCGCCATCGTCAACCACGCCAAGTCGCTCGGCTTTCCCACCGTCATCGATGGCAGCAATGCAAGCGATCGCGGTGACTACCGCCCCGGCATGCGTGCGGCAGAAGAGCTCGGCGTACGCTCACCCCTTATGGAGGTCGGCTTTACCAAGGACGAAGAGCGC
>CABSNS010000282.1:0-2346 GCA_902479105.1 uncultured Collinsella sp.
GGGCAATCTGCCGTTCAGCTTCGGCGGCATGACCAGAAGGTCAATGCCGCCTCGCTTCACGGCACCTTGCCTCGCCAGCTGACTTCTCGCTGACGTTGGGGGTACCTGTGGGGTTACCGCTGTTGTTGCGAAGCTTTCTGGTTCAGTAAGCTGCTCCGATAACACGTTTGCTTGCTGAGCTTGTGTGCTTCGCTCTTGGCGGTACTCGGCATTCTGCAGCTTTTCAATTGACGGCTCGCGTTTCTGTAATGGGGCGCGGGCCAGTTTTCTATCAGCCCAATTGGCTTGGCGGGCTTGGCGTGCATTGTTCTTTTGCGTGCGGCGCTGCCTCATTACCTTTGTGCTAAAGGCACGGCGTTCGCAATGGATCGTGCAAGATGATATGTGAAGGAGAAGATTCCCATGGAGTTTGTTCTTGATAACGGTTCTATTCGTGTGGCACTGAGCACGGCTGGCGGATCGTTCACTTCGATTAAAGCCAACGGCCGTGAGTACCTGTGGCAGGGCGACCCGGCGGTGTGGTCGGGCCAGGCACCCATTTGTTTCCCGATCTGCGGCGGCCTTCGTGACGGTCGCGCAATGACCATGGGCGGCCGCGAGGTCAAGCTCGCCCGCCACGGCTTTGCTCGCAAGCAGGAGTGGAAGCTCGAGGAGCAGAGCGACAACATGGTTGTGCTGAGCTTAAGCTCTGCCGACCATGCCGAGTTGCTCGAGCAGTACCCGTATCCGTTTAAGATCGTTGCTCGTTACACGATCGATGCGGAGAAGGTGGCCGTGTCGTACGAGGTGACCAATGAGGGCACCGAGGACATGCCGTTCTTTGTGGGCGGTCACCCTGGCTTTAAGTGCCCGCTTGACGAGGGCGAGTCCTACGACGACTACGAGCTCCGTTTTGAGCAGCGCGAGGCCGCCGAGCTCTGTACTGCCGTTCCCTCGACGGGCCTGATTGATGTTGAGCATCGCAGCAAGAACCCGATGGTTGGCCATGACCTGCCGCTGACCCACGAACTCTTTGACTTCGCAGAGACCATCTTTGACGTGCTCGAGAGCCGCGTGGTTACGCTTACCAAGAAAACCGAGGACAAGGGCGTGCGCCTGACGTTCCCCGATATGCCATACCTGATTGTGTGGAGCAAGCCCGAGGGCGACTTTGTGGCCGTGGAACCGTGGGGCGGCCTGTCCACCTGCTCCGACGAGGACGATATTCTGGAGCACAAGCGCGGCTGCCTGGTGGCCAAGCCGGGAGAGACCGTCACCCGCGGCTTTGAGATCGAGATCCTTTAACGAGCTATCGTATGTTTGGGGCGGGTTATGCCGCCCCGGAACAGGAGTTCAACATGATTCTGACCGTTACCATGAACCCGTCGATTGATACGCGCTATCAGCTCGACAAGCTGATCATCGACGATGTTAACCGTGTGACACCCGAAAAGACCGCTGGCGGCAAGGGCCTCAACGTGAGTCGCGTGCTGCTGCAGCTGGGTGACGACGTGCTCGCGACCGGCCTGCTCGGCGGCCACATGGGTGCCTATATGGCCGAGCTTATGGATGCCGACGGCGTCAAGAACGACTTTGTGCCTATTGCTGGTGAGACGCGCATCTGCCTGAATATCCTGCACGAGGGTAATCAGACCGAGCTGCTGGAGAGCGGCCCGCAGATCGCCCCGGCCGAGCTCGAGGCCTTTACGGCCAAGTTTGCCGAGCTTGCAGCGAAGGCGGACGTCGTGACGCTTTCGGGCTCGCTGCCGCGTGGCGTCGATGCCGGCTACTATGCCGAGCTCGTCAAGATCGCCGAGGAGGCGGGCGCCAAGGTGCTGCTCGATACCTCGGGTGCATCGCTGGAGGCCGCGCTGGAGTCCGACGCTAAGCCTGAGCTCGTAAAGCCCAACCTGACCGAGATTAACGGCCTGCTGGGTACGTCCTTTACGACCGATGATGTCGATGCCCTGCGCGAGGCGCTTGCCGCCGATGACCGTTTTACCGGTATTCCCTGGGTTGTCGTTTCGATGGGCGCTGCCGGTTCGGTGGGCTTCCATGAGGGTCGCGCGTTCCGCGCGAAGACGCCTGCGATTGCGGCTGTGAACGCGACGGGTTCCGGTGACTCGACCATCGCCGGCTTTGCACATGCCATTGCTGCTGGCGCCGACGACGTCACGGTGCTCAAGACCGCCAATACCTGCGGCAAGCTCAACGCCATGGATCCCAAGACCGGGCATTTGGTTATGGACCGCTGGGACGAGGTCTACAACAGCGTTGTCGTGACTGAACTGTAGGGTTACGCGGTTTTACCAAACCGCGTAACGGGCCGACGCTGCAAGCCCGCCAAAGCGGCAATCTGCCTTTCAA
>CABSNS010000283.1:0-2344 GCA_902479105.1 uncultured Collinsella sp.
TAAGAGACAGCTCTTTGCATGTCCGAGGACGTTCCGGAGAGAAGTCCCCGTCCCGCCCCCGGATTCCCGGTGGGAGTTCTAGACCTTGTCGGCCTTAGTACATACCGCCGCCCTGCTGACCGGCGGTAGCAGCAGCGATAGCGTCCTCAAGCTGAGTGTTCTTGGGCACATCGGAGACGGTAGCCTCGGTGATGAGGATCAGGCTGGCGACAGAAGCAGCGTTCTGCAGGGTGACGCGGCTGACCTTGACGGGGTCGAGGACGCCCATCTCGATCATGTCGCCCCACTCGCCGTTGGCAGAGTTGAGACCCTGGCCGGCGGGCAGCTCGGCAACCTTGTCGACCACGACAGCGCCCTCAAAGCCAGCGTTCTTGGCGATGGTAGCAACCGGAGCAGTCAGAGCCTTCTTGACGATGTCGACACCGATCTTCTCCTCGGGGTCGTCAAGCTCAACGGCGTCGAGCGCAGGAGCAGCGTCCATAAAGGCGACGCCGCCACCGGCGACGATGCCCTCCTCGACAGCAGCGCGGGTTGCCTGCAGGGCGTCCTCGACGCGGTGCTTGATCTCCTTGAGCTCGGACTCGGTAGCAGCGCCGACCTTGATGACGGCAACGCCACCGGAGAGCTTGGCCAGGCGCTCCTGGAGCTTCTCACGGTCGAAGTCAGAGGTGGTGTTCTCCATCTCACCCTTGATCTGAGCGATACGAGCGTCGATGGCCTCCTTGGAGCCAGCGCCGCCGACGACGACGGTGTTGTCCTTGGAGATGGTGACGGACTTAGCGGTACCGAGCATATCGGCGGTGATGTCAGCGACCTTCACGCCCAGCTCGTCTAGGGCAGCCTGGCCACCGGTGAGGACGGCGATGTCCTCGAGGATGCGCTTGCGGCGATCGCCGTAGCCCGGGGCCTTGACGGCGCAGACGTTGAGGGCGCCACGGATCTTGTTGAGGACCAGGGTCGGCAGAGCCTCGCCGTCGATGTCCTCAGCGATGATGAGCAGGCCACGGCCAGCGCGCTGGACAGCCTCGAGAACGGGCATGATGTCCTGAACGCTGGAGATCTTCTGGTCGGTGATGAGGATGTACGGATCCTTCATCACGGCCTCCATGCGGTCGTTGTCCGTGACGAAGTAAGCGGAGACATAGCCCTTGTCGAACTGCATGCCCTCGACGGTGTCGATGGTGATGTCGAACGTCTGGGAATCCTCGACGGTGATGACGCCGTCCTTGCCCACGACCTCCATGGCCTCGGCGATCTTCTCGCCGACCTCGGGGTCACCGGCGGAGATGGTACCGACGGAAGCGATCTGCTCCTTGGTCTCGACCGGCTTGGCCTGCTTCTTCATCTCGGCGACGGCGGCGTTGACGGCCTTGTCGATGCCGCGACGGATGGCCAGCGGGTTGGCGCCAGCGGCGACGTTGCGCAGACCGTCGTTGACGATGGCCTGAGCGAGCAGAGTTGCGGTGGTGGTACCGTCACCCACGGTGTCGTTGGTCTTGGTGGCAACCTCCTTCACCAGCTGAGCACCCATGTTCTCGATGTTGTCCTCGAGCTCGATCTCCTTGGCGACAGAAACGCCGTCGTTGGTGATGGTCGGAGCACCGAACGTGCGCTGCAGCGCAACGTAGCGACCCTTGGGGCCCATGGTGACGGTAACGGCGTCGGCCAGAGTGTTGACGCCCTTGGCAAGCTTAGCGCGGGCATCGGTGTTGAACGTAATGTTCTTTGCCATGGTAGGTAATCCTCCAAAAGAAATGTGACTCGCGCCGCCGCTTCCGAGTCCTATGCGGCGGGCGCGTTCAAAGACGAATCAGAGATTCTGACGAGACTAGGCCTCAACGACAGCGTAGATGTCGTCGGCGCGCATCAGCAGATACTTCTCGCCGTCGACCTTGACCTCGTTGCCACCGAACTTACCGTAGATGACAACGTCACCGACCTTGACGTCCATGGGGATGCGCTCACCCTTGTCGTTGACCTTGCCGGCGCCAACGGCAACGATGGTGCCGCGCTGCGGCTTCTCCTGAGCGTTGCTGGCGATATACAGACCAGAAGCGGTCTTCTGCTCGGCCTCGTCGGGCTTGACCAGAACACGATCTGCAAGCGGCTTCAAAGACGACATGCTTGTCTCCTCCTTTTTGGGCCGCGCGGTTATACCACGCGAATTAACCCTTTTTGTTTGCGTACGCGTTGAATGGTACCCACGAATGGCGGGTTATACAACACGGAGTCAAAAAATCTTATTTTTTGGCACTTAGATTTTCTGAATGCCGGGGGATAACTTAGCGGTGGCTCCCGTGTGGCTCCGGAGGGGCGGGGCATAAGGTTTCCTGCTCGGGCAGTC
>CABSNS010000284.1:0-2342 GCA_902479105.1 uncultured Collinsella sp.
TCGTGGGCTCGGAGATGTGTATAAGAGACAGGGAGTAGAACGCGGCTGCGATGGCGGGAAGGCCAAAGAGCTTGACCCAGCCGGTGGCGGTAAAACCGGCCCACGGCGCAAGTTCATTAAGGGGGCGCGTGCTATGGGAGAGGATGGGGAGCAAGCTGCTCCACGTGGCGTAGATGCCGTCGTTAATGACCAGGTTGTCGTAGTAGATCGGCATGTAGAGCAGGTGGTGCAGCCCCATGGGCTCGAGCGCTCGCTCCAAAAGCACAAAGATGCCCACGCCAAAGGGGCCAACGCTCGTAAGTGCATGGCGCAGCGTTTCGGTCATTGCGTATACGGAGGGCACGATGGCGGCCGAGATAGCGGCAAGGGCAAACACGGCAAAAAAGCTGATGAGGTAGACCAGCGAGGAGCCCGAGAAGGTGCCGAGCCAATCGGGAACCTTGGCATCGTAGAAGCGGTCATGGATGGCGACGACGGTTGCCGATACCGCCAGCGGGCCGATAATGCCGGTGTCGAGCGTCTTGATGCCGTCGATGATGGTGATGCCGCTAGCGGAGGTCAAAGACGACGGGTACTTAAGTCCAAGATTGTCTCCGCTCAGCTTAATGATCTCGCTCAAAAAGAAGCAGTAGGCAAAATAGGCGACGAGAGCCTCGAGGCAGCAACGAGCCGGTTGTTTTTGGGCAAGACCGATGGGCAGCGCTACGGCAAAAAGGAGCGGGAGGCGTTTAAAGACCGTCCACGAGCCGCGCTGGATGATGGTCCAAAAAGCGTACCAAGGGGTTCCGTATACGGCGAGATTGCCGACGATGTCCGCAGTCGTTGCGAGAGCGGAGACGCCGACCATGAGGCCTGATATAGAAAACAGCATGGCGGGCGCGAACATTGCCCCGCCAAAGCGTTGGATTTTTTGCAGCATGTTCTGCCTTCCGAATATCGAGGCGCGTTGCGCGTGGGGAAACGTTTAAACAATGGATTCATTGTAGAGGACCAGACGATTGTCGTACCGGCAGTTTTGAGCGAAACCGATTTGGGCATGACAGAAACCGTCAACGGTTAAATCCTGTCGCTTTACCGATGTTCGGTTTAAACAACTTTAAGAAATGCTATCGTGCCTAGCCGGAAATGAATAATGTAGAGGTGAAACAATGCCAAAAGCGATATACGAAGGAATCTACCGAGAAATACGCTCGCGCATCATTAATGGGACCTATGCGTTTCAGGAGATGCTGCCAACCGAAGCCGAGCTGACCGCGGAGTTCGGATGCACTCGCAATACCGTCCGTCGCGCCTTGGGTATGCTGGCCGACGGGATGTTTGTGCAGCCCATACACGGCAAGGGCGTGCGCGTTATTTGGCTTAAGGGCGAAACCGACATGTTGGGCGCACTCGAAGAGGTTGAGTCGTTTGGCGAGTTTGCAAAGCGCAACAATGCCGTTGCATCGACGGACGTTAAGTCTTTCGAACATCTGGTTTGCACCGAGCAACTCTCTCGTCACCTGGGCTTTAAGGTGGGCGAGGAGTTGATTCGCGTAGTGCGTGTCCGAAGCCTCAACGGCAACGCGCGCCAAGTGGACCATGGCTATTTTTTGGCGTCGATCGCCAAGGGCCTGACTCCCGAGATCGCGGCAGATTCTATTTACGGCTATCTGGAGCACAAGCGCGGTGTCAAAGTGATGGCGAGCCGTCGTACGGTGAGTGTCGAGCTCGCCAACGATGAGGACTGCAGCTATCTTGACCTCGGCAAATACAACTGCGTTGCCGTCATGGAGAGTCAGTCGTACACCTCGGATGGCATCTTGTTTGAGGTGACGCACACTCGCACACACCCCGAGATCTTCCATTACCGCGTCAATTCCAAGCGATAGCCGGCTAGCTCGCAGCCTGACGAGACTCATGGCCTCAAAGAGAAAACGCCCGGTCAAACCGACGGTACATCGGCTTGACCGGGCGTTTTCTCTGCATTCGATAACAAATAATTGTTTATACAAAACTTGTCAAGTATCAAGTTGAAATTACCGTTCACCGAAGGTTTTCTACCGCTCTAGTAATATTTGTTCAAACAACTAGCCAAATAGCGTATCGTTCAAATCAGCAAAAGGGGCAAAGTCCCCGAGCCAATCTCCGAAGGCGGCGGCAAAGGGTGCCGCCACGGTGTGAAAGGGTGGATTGTAATGAAGAACGAAATGAGCAGAAGGCAGTTCCTGGGCTTTGCTGGTTCCGCGGCCGCAGTTCTTGGTCTGGGCCTCGTGGGTTGCGGTGGTTCTGCCGGCTCCGGCTCCTCTGCTTCTGGTGCTGTCTCTTATACACATCTCCGAGCCCACGAGACTCCTGAGCATCTC
>CABSNS010000285.1:0-2335 GCA_902479105.1 uncultured Collinsella sp.
ACTCGTCCTTGAGCATCTCGTTGAGAATGGCTCGGTTCATCTCGGAGTCATCGACAATAAGCACCAAGGGCTTTTCGCTTTGGAAGGCCTCGATGGAATCGGCATCGGTCACGACCGTACCGGCTTTTGCCTTAGCGCGGCTCAATAACTGGACAGCGCGGCCAACGCCCTCATCGACCGTCTCGCCATGAATGCGAACGCCGCCAACACATGCCGTCAAGCTCACGTACTCATGGCCCGGAACAATCGTGGCATGAACGGCATCGGATAACTGATGCAGGCGACGGGCGAAGTCATCGGAGGGAATATTGGGCATGACGACCACAAACTTGTCACAGCCATAGCGTACAAGCTCGTCAGTCGAACGAATTCCGCTGCGCATGGCCGTCGCCACGGCACCGAGTGCAAGGTCGCCGGCATGACGGCCACACGTATCGTTGAAGACCCTAAAATCATCAAGGTCGATCACCGCAACGCCGGCATTCATGCGGGCGTTGCGGAGCTTTTCCTCGTAATATCGGCGATTGCGCACACTCGTCAGCACGTCGGTGTAGACGAGGTCCTCTTCTGCAGCCTCTTGCTCATCGATCGGACGCACCATCAGCAGGACGTGAGGCTCGCCCTCGACCTTCAGAGGGCGCAGGCGAGCGCGGTACTCGGTACCATCATTGAGCAGCTGCTCCGATACATCATCGGAACCTGCCAAGGCCTCAAGACTCGACTGACGCAGACAAGGGCAGCGATCGCCGGCGAGCAAGCAGTTAGGCTCGCTCTTAATCTGATCGGCCGACAACAAACGCACCACGGGGTAGGTCTTCGCGACGCGGGCGACCTCGGCGGCAGCCTCCTCGTCGGTTAGATTGGCCTCGTGATTATTGAGCATATGGGGCCCTTTCGATAGTTTCGCATGGTAGCGGTGGGTTCCAAATGTTACAAGGTTAACACCTTGCCGATGCAGGTAAGCACGTGAATGCTGTTACATTTTTATGAGTTGGCAGACGGTGGTAATGGAACCGCGGGCGCGTGGTTATTGGCGCATTCGTTAACAATGACGAAACGCCAACAGTCCCCCTCCCCGCAGGTCATCGAGCGTGCTAACGCTCCAAGACATCGTGAACGGCGTTTGCCGCCGTAACGGGGCGATCGCGCAAACCGTTATGCGCGCCCGGGATCGTCACAAGGGGGCAATCGAGATATTCGGCAGCCGCTCGCGTACCAGCCTCGCGGGGCGTACCGACCGAGAGCTCGCCCAAAAACACGGCCGACACCGCCTTTGACGCGCGGGCGCGCTCCCAGTCGGGAGCATATGTCATATTTGTTCCATATTCGTTCGCCATAAAGCAACGACCATTGCGCAGGGCATGTTTGGCTTCCGCTTCGGTCGTCCCGGGAGCCTCGGGGTCCAAGTCGCCGAGGGCTCCCAAGAAAAGCCGAAGCGCCCTTGAAACCTTTCCAGCCGCAATCATATCGAGCAAAATCGGAGCTGCGCCCATGCCGACGCCTTCGGCCGACACAGCCGGCTCATGCAGAATCGCACGGGAGACGAGATGGGGTTCGATGCGAAGAAGCTCCAGCGCCACCAACGTACCGGCGCTGTGCGCAAGCACATTTGCCGGAGCGCCAACGTGTTCGATCACGGCTTGCAGGTCGGCGGCCTGAGCGGCAAGATCATAGCTGTCGTCTGCCGCATCGCTGCTGCCACCGCAGCCGCGGCGGTCGTAGGCAATTACGCGGTAGTTGCGACTGAGTTCACAAGCGATACCGTCAAAAAATGTGCCGTCGACACAAGCGCCGTGCACGCACACCAAGGCAGGAGTACCAGGCGACACATCCGGGCCGGCATATTCGCGACAGGCAATCGTGGTGCCCGCATTCTCGACCGTAAAATCCATGTTGTGCCCCCATCATCAATGCTCATCCAGTTGCACGTCAGTGCGGTTGGATGGACCCGCATTGCCTTACACCTTGTTAACAGATTAACTTTACCCGACCCGAGGCTTTTCATGACACGGCATAATGAGCGACGTGAAAAAACGAAACTTGTAAAGCAAGAGCCCGCACCCTGCTTTGGAGCCGATGCTATGCTTAGGCACAATTGTCTTGAGGAGCATATGCCTATGTCTACGTTTTTGAATGCCAGCCCCATCTTTGGGCCCGTTCGCAGCCGTCGCCTTGGTCTCTCGCTCGGCGTCAACATGATGCCGGCCGGCGGCAAAATCTGCACGTTCGACTGCATTTACTGCGAAAACGGCCTCAACGCCGAGCGCCCCTGCCACGAGCCGTATAACACGGCTGCCGTGGTGCTCGATGCACTCGAGGCCAAATTGCGCGAGAT
>CABSNS010000286.1:0-2325 GCA_902479105.1 uncultured Collinsella sp.
ATCTCGACGCTCACGAGCCAGATCGCGCTCGACATGAGCTATTCCTCGGGTCTGCACCGCTCGGCGCTGTTCGGCATGGGCGTGGTCCTGTTTATCATCTCCGCTACGCTGGTGGGCATCGTCCGTCTGATTTCCAAGAAGAAGAGGGGGTAGGCTATGTCCGATTCCGTTGACACGACGGTCGATACGACCTCGTCGCGCGAGCGCATCAAGCGTGCCCTTTCCCACGGTAAGAAGGGCCGTATCAACAAGGACCTGTCAAACAAGATCATGCTCGGCGTGTTCCGCGCCGCGGCCTACATCACCACGCTGGTGCTGGTCGCTATCATCGCCTACGTGGTTGTTAATGGCTTACCGCATATTTCGCTCGACTTTATCTTCGGTTGGCCCCAGGGTGTCAACGCCGAGGGCGGCATTTGGCCTACGATTGTCTCGACCATCTACGTGACGGCGCTCGCCATGCTCATCTGTACGCCGGTCGCCGTGCTAGCGGCCGTCTATCTGGCCGAGTACGCCAAACAGGGCAAGGTCGTCGAGCTCATCCGTTATGCTGCCGATGCTTTGGCCTCGGTGCCCTCCATCGTTATGGGTCTCTTTGGCTACGCCTTGTTTGTCGAGGCCATGGGCCTGGGCCTTTCGATGGTCTCGGCTGCCCTGGCGCTGGCGCTTCTGATGCTGCCTATCGTCATGCGCACCACCGAGGAGGCTATTCGCGCCGTGCCGCGCTATATCCGTTGGGGCGCATATGGCTTGGGCGCCACTAAGTGGCAGGTCGTTTCCAAGATCGTGCTTCCTTCCGCCTTTGGCCGCATCGCCACCGGCATCGTCCTTGCCATCGGCCGTGCCATCGGCGAGACCGCGGTTGTACTTTACACCATGGGCCAGGCCATCAATCTACCTATTTCGCCGCTCGATTCCGGCCGCCCCATGACGGTCCATCTGTACCTGCTTGCCAACGACGGCATCAACATGAACGCAGCCTACGGCACCGCGCTCTTGCTGATGGTGATCATTTTGGCCTTCAACCTGTTTGCGCGCTTCCTGTCGCGCAAGCGTCGCTAGTTAAGGAGCCCCATGTCCGTTTATCAGTCCGCTCCCACGTTGGAGCAAGCGGCCATTACGGCCAAGGATTTCAACTTTTGGTACGGTGACTTTCATGCGCTGACGGGGCTTGACCTCAACATCGCCAAAAACGCCATCACCTCCTTCATTGGCCCTTCGGGCTGCGGCAAATCGACGTTTCTGCGCTGCATCAACCGCATGAATGACCTGATCGAGGGTACGCGCGTCGAGGGCACCATGACGCTCGACGGCAATGATATCTATGCCGAGGGCGTCGACCCGGTCGATCTCCGTCGCCGCGTGGGCATGATCTTTCAGCAGCCCAATCCGTTTCCCAAATCCATCTACGAGAATGTCGCTTTTGGCCCTCGTCTGCAGGGCGTGACTAGCAAAAGTGACCTCGATGACATCGTGGAAGAATCGCTCAAGCGCGCCAACCTCTGGAAAGAGGTATCCAATCAGCTCAACAAGGATGGTTTGGCGCTCTCGGGCGGTCAGCAGCAGCGTCTGTGCATCGCGCGCGTGCTTGCGGTGCAACCCGATGTCCTCCTGATGGACGAGCCCTGCTCCGCCATCGACCCCACGTCTGTCTCTAAGGTCGAGGATCTGATGGCCGAGCTGGCGCCCGAGATGACGATCATCATCGTCACGCATTCAATGCAGCAGGCAGCTCGTATTAGCGACTACACCGCATTTTTCTTGCAGGAAGTTGCCGGCGAGCCCGCCACGCTCATCGAGTATGGTCAAACCGACGCGATCTTCACCAGTCCGGTGGACTCGCGGACGGAAGACTATATCACCGGCCGCTTTGGCTGATCGGTGCGACTAGTCCCAAGCCGATCGGATCTGGTCCGGTGCGTATTCACTGTGCGGGCGGCATGACCGCACCCAACTGATTGGAGTGAACCATGCGTAAACTGTTTTCCCGTCAGCTCATCGAGGCCCGCCACGAGATGCTGAGCATCTACGAGGCCGTCGATCTGGCCCTCCACGATGCCGTTAAGGCCTATGTGACCGACGACCGCAAGCTCGCCACCAAGACCAAGAAGCGCACGCTTTCGATTGACGCGCGCTGCGCTAACTTGGAGGCCGTGTGCTACAACCTGATCGCCACGCAGTCACCGGTCGCCTCCGACTTCCGCCTGCTTCAGACGATCATCTACGTCGACTTTAACCTGCAGCGCATGACCGATAAGGTCCGTCAGATCTGCCGCGCCACGCGTCATATGATCAAGGCCGACATCTCGCTGCCCAAGGAGCTTG
>CABSNS010000287.1:0-2323 GCA_902479105.1 uncultured Collinsella sp.
CCCGTAAGCACATAGTCGCCGATCGACAGACGCTCGTCGGCATACGCATACGCACGCTCGTCGACGCCCTCGTAGCGGCTGCACACAAACAGCAGGCGCTCACTTTTGAGCAGGCGCTCGGCCACATGCTGCGTAAAGGGCTCGCCACAGGGGGTAAAGAACACCACAGTGGGCTTGGGACCCTCTGCGCTAATGGCCTCGATGGCCTCTGCGATAGGCTCGACCTTCATGAGCATGCCCTGCCCGCCGCCGTACGGCTCGTCATCGACGGTACGATGGCGGTCGTGCGTCCAGTCGCGCAGGTTATACGCCTTAAAATCAAAAAGGCCGGCCTTGCGGGCGCGGCCCAAAATCGACGTGGACATGACGGGCTCAAACATCTCGGGAAAGACCGAAAGGGTCTCAATCAGCATGTTGTCCTCCCTACTTGTCCATATCAATCAGGCCGTCCATCACGTGGACGGAAATTGTTCCTGCATCGGGAAGATCGAGCACGACCTGCTCGATCACGGGAATCAGTACCTCGCCGTACCGATCACCCTCGACAACCCAAACATCGTTAGCGGGCGTCGACATGATCTCGACGATCGTGCCAAGCGAACCGAAGCGCTCGTCGACCACCTCGCGACCCATCAGGTCGGTATAGGCAGCGTCGAGCGAATCGAGCTCAAAATCGTCACGATTTGCCAGCACGTAGCATCCCGTGAAGCCCTCGGCGGCCGTCAAGTCGTCAATGCCCTCAAACGAGACCAGATCGCCATCGCCCGTATCGGTGACGGACACGACCGTGCAAAAGCGGTCGCGCTTGAGCGCCGGCGGCGTCAGGGCGACGCGCATACCAGGCTCTAATACAGAAGGAAGCCCCCGCAGCGGCTGCGCGAGGACCTCCCCCTTCCTTCCGTGCGGCTTGACCACACGGGCGATGTTTTTGTACTGGGACCTCAAGGTCCTAGCCCAGAACCTCTACCTCGACAGCAGTGTCGAGGCGAGCGGCCAGTGCACGGGCGAGCGTGCGAATGGCCTTGATGGTACGGCCACGACGGCCGATGACCTTAGCGACGTCATCCTCGGCGACCGAAACCTCAATCGTAGAGGCGTCGTCACCATCGATGACCTCAAGGCTCACGGAATCCGGGTCGTCGACGATCTGAACAACGAGATATTCGACGAGATCAGCGATGCGATCTGAGAGCATTGCCTCACCCTCGAGCTGTGCAGCGTCAACCTCAGGCACGATTTACTCCTCGGCGCCCTCAGCGGCCTCAGCGGCAGCCTTAGCGGCCTCGGCCTCTTTGGCGAGCTGCTTCTTGGACTTCTTGACGACGGTCTCGGTCTTCTCGCCCTCGTTGGCGGCCTTGACCAGAGCGGCGACGGCGTCGGTGAGCTGAGCGCCCTTGGACTGCCAGTCGGCGATCTTCTCGAGGTCGAGGTTGATGGTCTTGGGGGCGGTCATCGGGTTGTAGCGGCCAACCTCCTCGATGATACGACCGTCACGCGGGGCGCGGGAATCGGCGACGACGACACGGTAGTACGGACGCTTCTTAGCGCCGTGACGAGCAAGGCGAATCTTGACTGCCAAAGGAAACTCCTCCAACCAAGCAGCTTTAGGCTGCAACTACAAACAAACAGTTGAACATAATACGCCATCGACGCGGGCAGGTGAAGTCCGTGAGACCAACTTCTTCGGTGTAGTCGAGGGCAAATCCATATCTTAGACAAGAATTCGGGATTTGCAAGCACATACACGCACCCCACATGAGCTGCGCGGTATACTCATGACATGGAAAGACGCGAACATACATACGGTTATGAGGATGCCATAGGCGTCACGCCGCCTCCCTGGACGGGTCCGGCGGTGGGTCTGATGGACCTCGATGCGTTTTTTGCGAGCGTGGAGATGCTCGATCATCCCGAGTGGCGTGGAAAGCCGCTCATCGTGGGCGGAGACGCCGATTCGCGTGGCGTCGTGTCCACGTGTTCGTATGAGGCGCGTCGCTTTGGCGTGCACTCTGCCATGGCCTCGGCCGAGGCACGGCGCTTGTGCCCGCAAGCCATTTGGACGCACGGGCACTTTGATCGCTACCGCGAGGTGAGCACGCAGGTCATGGCGATTCTCGCCGACGAGACCCCGCGCGTTGAGCGCGTATCCATCGACGAAGCCTTTATCGATATCACACCGGGTCGCTTTGCGCCCGAAGACCCGCTGCTGGTTGCGCGGCGTATAAGCGACCGCGTGGCAACGCTGGGAGTAACGTGCTCCATTGGCGTGGGCTGCAACTGTCTCTTATACACATCTGACGCTGCCGACGAATTAGACGGTGTA
>CABSNS010000288.1:0-2303 GCA_902479105.1 uncultured Collinsella sp.
CTTCGTTAAACGGGCGCTAGGGCGTCACCCTTACACCAACATTTTCGACGCGATCTTTTTGTACTCATTGGGCACTCATTGGGGACAGACTTAGATGAGTGTTTTCACGCATTGGGGACAGACATGACACGCGCATGCGGCGTCCCGATCGGCTCCGGCCCCTATCTCACACAGTCTCCTTCCAGCCTGCAGTCGCCTTGGTCACGCTTGTGGCGCCAATACCGGTGATACGGGCGATTTGCTTGACCGTGAGATGCGCCCGCCTAAGCCTCAGCAGGCAGGCATCACGTTCGGGGCGCGGAAGGGCCTTGAGCAGCGCGGGATCTATGCTCGGTAGGGCTTCGTGCGCGACGGCAAGGGCATCCTCATCGGGGATCCGCCGGCGTGGAAGAACCTCCACTGACCAGATGCGACCGGCAACTTCCTTGAGATGCTCGCAATAGCAACGGGAGCCTCCGACAATATCGAGCATAGGGGCCGCATCACAGATGCCAAAGGGATCATAGCCCAGCTGATATGCCTTGCAGCTTGACCAGCGGTACGCCTCGAGCGAGTCGAGCGCACCTTTCACGGGATTGAGATGAATATAGTCGAGCAGCTGCACCGCCTGCGTATCCGACTCAACCGCGACCCGCGAATAGCGATTATCAAACAGATGCCCCGTTCTTCCCGTTTTCCCATTAAAATACTTAGCATACGCCGTCAATGCACACTGCATCGCCTTTGAAAGATTGTCAAATGGATCATCAACCATCAAATGGAAGTGATTGTCCATAAGACACCAAGCCAACACCGCCACTTCATGGCGTACAAACCTGTCCGAGATATCCGATAAGAAACGATAGCGGTCGGAGTCATCTTCAAAAATAATCTGTTTGGAGTTGCCACGGTCATAGACGTGGTAATAGCCGGTGAGCGAAACGGCGCGGGCGCATCGGGGCATAATCTCTCCTTTCAAAACCGTACAGGCAACACCTAAAAGGAGAGAAGCAACGCGAAATGCTGAGCCTGTAACCTATTTATATCCAACGAACGGCAATAACAGGCCCAGAACGGCAAAATGGCAAATCGATGTCTGTCCCAA
This sequence comes from uncultured Collinsella sp., assembly GCA_902479105.1. Lineage (GTDB taxonomy): Bacteria > Actinomycetota > Coriobacteriia > Coriobacteriales > Coriobacteriaceae > Collinsella. Next base: position 1,085 of record CABSNS010000288.1, read on the forward strand.
ATGAGTGAAAGCACTCATGTAAGCCTGTCCCCAATGAGCGGGGCGATGCACTGGCAGATAGTTTGGTTAAAACGCTTCAGTTTATTGAAGCGTTTTAGTGTGCCTTTTACGGGAATCTGCACGTTCACCGAATTATTTCTTGCTATCATGCAAGGCGTAGGGTAAATCTCCGATCGCAAGGAGACACAAATGGTGAAAAAGTCACCGGAAAACACTACTCCCGCAATTGTGGACAACGTAGAGGCGCTTGAGGCTAAGCTCGCTCAGATGCGAGAGGCCCAGGCGCTTTTTGCTACGTACACGCAGGAGCAGGTCGACAAGATCTTCTATGAGGCCGCCATGGCTGCCAACAAGGCTCGTATCCCGTTGGCGAAGATGGCCATCGAGGAGACCGGCCGCGGCGTTCTTGAGGACAAGGTCATCAAGAACCACTACGCCGCAGAGTACATCTACAACGCTTACAAGAACACCAAGACCTGTGGTGTCCTGGAGCGCGACGAGGCTTACGGCATCACCAAGATCGCCGAGCCCATCGGCATCGTGGGCGCCGTCATCCCGACGACCAACCCCACCTCTACCGCGATCTTCAAGACGCTGATCAGCCTGAAGACCCGCAACGCCATCATCATCTCCCCGCACCCGGCTGCCGCCAAGTGCACCATCGCCGCCGCCAAGCTCGTGCTTGACGCCGCCGTCAAGGCCGGTGCCCCCGAGGGCATCATCGGCTGGGTTGATGTCCCCTCCATCGAGCTGACCAACATGGTCATGCGCGACGTCGACATCATCCTCGCCACCGGTGGCCCGGGCATGGTCAAGGCCGCCTACTCCTCGGGCAAGCCCGCCCTGGGCGTTGGCGCCGGTAACACCCCGGTCGTCATCGATGACACCGCCGACGTGCTGCTCGCCGTCAACTCCATCATCCACTCCAAGACCTTCGACAACGGCATGATCTGCGCTTCCGAGCAGTCCGTGACCGTCATCGACACCATCTATGACCAGGTCAAGGCCGAGTTCCAGAAGCGCGGCTGCTACTTCGTCAAGCAGGGTGCCGAGATGGAGGCCCTGCGTGCCGCCATGTTCAAGAACGGCGCCCTCGATCACCGCATTCCCGGCATGGCTGCCGCCAAGATCGCCGAGCTCGCCGACATCGAGGTTCCCGCCAAGACCAAGATCCCTGTCTCTTATACACATCTGACGCTGCCCGACGAATTAGACGGTG
>CABSNS010000289.1:0-2296 GCA_902479105.1 uncultured Collinsella sp.
TACACCGTCTAATTCGTCGGCAGCGTCAGATGTGTATAAGAGACAGCCACCAGGCTCGCCCTCGGCGTGCCCATACATGCGGCTGTCCTCTTCGACGATCTGCGCGTCCACGAGCTCTTCGTTCTTCTCGTCCATCCGTCTCATTCCTCTCGGATTTTAGGCATCCCAGGCATCGCGGCCGCGCAGCGCGCGCAGGCCGATGTCGTGACGCAGGGTCTTGCCCTCAAAATCAATCTTCTCGCAGGCCTCGTAGGCAAGGTTGCGAGCGTTCTCGAACGTGTCGCCCAGAGCGGTCACGGCAAGCACGCGGCCACCATTGGTCACGAGCTGGCCGTCCACCACGGCAGTGCCCGCGTGGTACACGGTCACGTTCTCCATGGCCTCGGCATCCTCAATACCGGTGATGACCTTGCCCTTCTCGTAGCTGCCGGGATAGCCCGCACTCGTCAGGACAACGGCCACGGCCCACTCGTCACGCCAGTCGAGCTCAATCTGATCGAGCTCGCAGTTGGCGCAGGCCAGCATGACCTCGACCAGGTCGTTCTTAAGGCGCGGCAGCACGACCTGCGTCTCGGGGTCGCCAAAGCGAGCATTGAACTCCAGCACCTTGGGGCCGGCAGGCGTGAGCATAAAGCCGCCGTACAGGCAGCCGCGGTAGTCGATGCCCTCGGCAGCGAGCTCGGCCACGGTCTGCTCCATGACCTTCACCATGGTGGCGTGCTCCTCGTCAGTCACGATGGGCACCGGGCTGTAGACGCCCATGCCGCCGGTGTTGGGACCAAGGTCGCCCTCAAGCGCGCGCTTGTGGTCCTGCGAGGTGGCCATGGGGCGCACGGTCTTGCCGTCGGTAAAGGCCAGCAGCGAGCACTCGGGACCAACGAGCATCTCCTCGATAACCACGGTGTTGCCGGCATCGCCAAAGGTGCCGCCAAAGCACTCGCGCACGGCTTCCTCGGCCTGCTCAAGTTCGGTCGCCACGATAACGCCCTTGCCCGCGGCAAGGCCGTCGGCCTTGACGACCAGCGGGGCGCCCTGCTCGCGCACGTAGGCGAGAGCCGAAGCCTCATCGGTAAACGAACCATAGGCTGCCGTCGGAATGCCCGCACGCTCCATGAGCTGCTTGGAGAACAGCTTGGAGCCCTCCATCTGGGCGCCCTCGGCACCCGGGCCAAAGCAGGGAATACCCGCCGCGCGCACGGCGTCGGCCACGCCCGCCACGAGCGGAGCCTCGGGGCCAATTACCACGAGTCCGCATCCGTGGCTCTGCGCAAACGCCGCCACGGCCGCAGGATCGCAGTCGTCGAGAACAACGTTCTCGCCGCAGCTCGCGGTGCCGCCGTTGCCCGGCGCGATGTAGAGCTTGCCGGCGCGCGGTGATGCTGCAAGCTTAGCTGCCAAAGCATGCTCACGGCCGCCGCTGCCCAACAACAGGATGTCGATGGTTTGAGTGTCCGCCTTCAAGGGTGCCTCCTCTATGGATGAACGGCCCGCTCCGCGCGAGCCCTTTGCAAGCAAATATACCCCTCGGCCGCCCGTCCGGGCTGCAAAGGGGTATATCGCAATAACCAAATAGTCCCGATTACTTCCAGAATCGGTTGATGATCTGCTCGCGACCAGCGCCAACGCCAATAAACGTCACGCGGGTGTGTGCCAGATCCTCGATAAACGCCACGTAGTCCTGAGCCTCCTGCGGCAGCTCGTCAAAGCTGCGGCAACCGGTGATGTCGCACTTCCAGCCAGGGAGCTCCTCGTAGATGGGCTTGGCATGCTCAAAGCGCACCTGATGCTCGGGCACGCTGGTGTAGCGCTCGCCATCGACGTCGTAGGCCACGCACACCTTGATGGTGTCGAAGGCCGAAAGCACGTCGAGCTTGGTCACGGCGATATCGGTGAGGCCGTTGACGCGCGAGGCATAGTTGGCGATAGGGCCGTCAAACCAGCCGCAACGACGACGGCGACCGGTGGTCACGCCGTACTCATAGCCCTCCTCGGTCAGCGTGTGGCCAGCCTCGGACTCATAGGAAAGCTCGGTGGGCATGGGGCCCGAACCGACGCGGGTGATATAGGCCTTCATGACGCCCAGCACGCGGTCGACGTTCTTCATGCCCACGCCGGAGCCGGTGATGGCGCCGCCGGCGGTGCAGTTGGAAGACGTCACGTACGGATAGGTGCCGTGGTCGATGTCGAGCAGCGTCGCCTGGGCGCCCTCAAACAGCAGGTTCTTGCCCTCATCGATCATGTTGTTGAGCAGCAGGCTCTGTCTCTTATACACATCTCCGAGCCCACGAGACTCCTG
>CABSNS010000290.1:0-2286 GCA_902479105.1 uncultured Collinsella sp.
GCCCCGGGTCGCGTGTTCGTCGCATCGTCCTCGAGTCACATTCATCGTTTGCAGCAGATCTGCGATGCTGCCCGCAAGTGCGGTCGTAAGGTCGTTGTGACCGGTCGCTCCATGCTCACGAACACCCGCGTGGCGCGTGAGCTGGGCTACCTCAACATCGACGATGCCGATATCATCGATGCCTTCGACATTGATAACCTGCCCGACGACAAGATCGTCGTCATGTGCACCGGTTCGCAGGGCGAGCCGCTGTCGGCCCTGTCCCGCATGGCCAACGGAGAGCACAAGACGCTCTCCATCCACGAGGGTGATACCGTTATCCTCTCGGCAACTCCTGTTCCCGGCAATGAGAAAGCCGTCCAGCAGGTCGTCAACAGTCTGGCCAAGCTCGGTTGCGACGTGTGGGATAAGAACCGCGCTCTTGTCCACGTCTCGGGCCACGGTAGCCAGGAGGAGCTCAAGCTCCTGATGGCCATGGCCAAGCCCACGTACTTTATGCCGGTTCACGGTGAGGCCGTGCATCTGCGCGCCCATGCCCAGCTGGCCCGCAAGATGGGTCTCAAGGACGATCATATCTTTATCCTCGATAACGGCGACACGCTCGAGATGCGTGGCGGTATCGTCAAGCGCGGTACGCCCGTCGAGTCCGGCGTCGTCTACGTCGACGGCCTGCGTATCGGGGATACCGACCCTATCGTCTTACGCGATCGTCAGAAGCTCGCCAATGACGGTATGGTTACCGCTGTTGCCATCGTTTCGCTCAAGCACAAGAAGATCGAGGCCATCGAGTTCTCGGGCCGCGGTGTCTCGTTTGCCATCGACGACCAGTTCTCCGAGGATGCCTCCGCGTCTATTATGAAGACGATCGAGAAGGGTAAGTTTAGCTTTACGAGCAGCGGTTCCGATGCCATTCGCAAGGCCGTGCGCGACTCGCTCTCTAACTTTATCTGGAGCCGTACGCGCACCCGTCCGATGATCATCCCGGTCGTCATGGAGGTTTAGTTTGGCGCGCGGATCTGCACAAAACGCCAAAGGCAATAAAGCCAACAACCAACCGGCATCTGCTAAGGGTGCCGGTTCCCATCTTCGTGCCAATAAGGGCCACGAGACCGACCTCGACGATTTTGAGCCCCTGGTCGAGCCCTCGGCCAACCGCGATATCGCCGGCGTGGTCATCGCCGTTTTGGCGATTGCGTCCTTCATTGCCGTGATTTCGCCGGCGACTGCACCCGTTACGGCTGCGGTTGCCGGTTTCTACCACCTGGGCTTTGGTCTGGGCGCCTACGTGCTGCCGATCGTTATTTTGCTGTTTGCCGCCACGCTCTTTTTAGGCGAGGACTCGCCGCTCAACGCGCGCTCGGTCGCGGGCGGAGCCGTGGTCTTTATCGCCGTCGTCTCCATTCTTTCGCTGATGGTGCCGGGTACGATCGACTCGTGTGACCTTATGTTTACGCCGCAAAATCTGTCCGCCTCGGGTGGCTACATCGGTGCGTTTATTGCGAGTGCGCTGCAGAATGCCCTGGGTAAGCCTATCGCGATGGTGGTCCTGTTGGGTCTGGCCGTCGTTGGTTTTGTCATCATCGGCTTTTCGGTGGGTGGCGTGCTGCGCTCTGCTCGCGACCGTGCGGCCGATTTTGCCGAGCGCCGTCGTGCCGATGTCAACGCCAGCCCGTGGGGTGACGATGAAGCCCTGTCGGTGCCCGGCGTTGCCCGTCCGCACCTGAGCATTCTTCGTCAAAAGGGCTCCGATGCTGCCGTGACCACGGTTATGGGCAACGATGTGGACCCGGTTTTGGACAATGACGACGAGGACGAGAATCCGTTTGTCGACGTGTCCGAGTCGGTTGAGGCTGAGCGCGCTAAGACGACGCTGCTGCCGCGCCGCCATGCCAAGAAGGGCAAGGCTGCGCCTAAGCTCAATACAAGCGAGCCCGACCCGTCTTGGTCCGATAGCGAGATTGAGCTCACCGAGGGCGATGACGAGGACGACGAGGCACCGATTGAGACCGCAAAGACAACTTTGCTGCCGCGCCGCCATGCAAAGCACGACCAGGTAACCGGTCAACTTTCGATGGAAGACGACCCCGAAAAGATCGACGAGTCCGAGCCGCCGTTTGCCGTGAATCCTGTCTCGGCAGCACCTCAGATTCCCGACTTCTTGAAGCATCCCAAGGTTGCCGATACGCCTGCCTCGAGTGCTAGCGAATCGGCTGTGGCTAGCGATGGGGGAGTGGATGGCCTGTCTCTTATACACATCTCCGAGCCCACGAGACTCCTGAGCATCTC
>CABSNS010000291.1:0-2284 GCA_902479105.1 uncultured Collinsella sp.
AGATGCTCAGGAGTCTCGTGGGCTCGGAGATGTGTATAAGAGACAGCATTAAGATCGACCATATCCAGGTCACCGAAGGTGGCGGGCTCATCGTGGGTCTCGCGGGCGAGCGCATCATCAACAACTTTAAGTTCTACGCTGTGTTCCAGGAAAACGAGGAGTTCACCGTTCGCAGCGAATCGGCCGAGCTGGGCACGATTGTTAATCCGCCCCCGCCCGGTGAGCGCATCGCCATCGCCGGACACTGCTGGATTGTCGAGGAAGTGGACTGGAAGCGTCACACTGTCTTTGCCACGCAGGTCAAGGGCCGGGTACCGGCCTACTTTGGCGACTGCCCCGGCGACATCAATACACACGTACTCGAGCGCATGCGCAAGGCGCTCAACGAGCACGCGACATATCCGTACCTCATGGGTAACGCACGGGCCCGCTTAGCGCAGGCTCGTCATACGGCCAAGCTTTCGGGCGCGGGAACTAAGCCGCTCATCAACCTGGGTGGCGACACCTGGGTGCTCTTCCCCTGGCTGGGCAGCTACGCCTTTTTGGCGCTCGAGCGCATGCTCAAAATTAAGTGTGCCGCTGAACTGGGCCTTCGCGGACTCGACCCGTCACGTCCGTACTTTATGCAGTTTAAGATGAAGGCCGACGAGGAGACGTTCTTTGAGGTGCTCGCCGCCGAGGCCGAGAAGGACTTCGATCCCATCGAGCTCGTCTATCCCGGCGAGGTGCCTTACTTTGACCGCTACGACGAGTTTGTTCCCGAAGAGCTCGTGCGCAAAGGCTTTGCCGAAGGCGTGCTCGACATCGAGGGTATGAAGCAGCGCGTCCTCAGCTGGCGCGACCACGCCTAAGACCAGTCTTTTTTGGGACGGGGAGACTTACTTGTCGTGAAGGACGGTACCGAGGAAGTCGGTGTCGAAGGGCACAGCTTCGGCAAAGGCGTAGTCGCCGTCGCTGGCGATGAGCAGATAATTCTCCTCGCCGCCGAACTCTGCATCGCCACATGGGACCACCCAAGCATGGTCGAACACCTCAAGCGCCGTGGCGGCACAGTCGCGCAGGAACGTCACATCGCTCCCCTCGTTTGCACTCACGATATTGGCAACGTAGACGCCACCGACATTTAGGCTGCCCCGCACCAAACGCAATGCCTCAACCGTCGCCAGCTCGCGTACGGGCTCGGCACCGCCAAAGCAATCGCTCACGACCACGTCGTAGCGACGATGGCCCACGCTCGTCACACCCAAATACGAGCGAGCCTCAGCGGTTATCACCCGCAGGCGATCGCCCGCCGCGCGCTCCAGCTCGTCTAGGTAGAACCAGCGGCGCGCCAGGCGCGTAATCTCTCCGTCATACTCGATGACGTCCATGCGCAAGCCCTCGTGCGACATCAGCGCGAACTTGGGATAGGCAAACCCGCCGCCACCCAGCACAAGCATGCGGTTGATGCCGTGACCATAAGCATCGCGCATCGCATCCTCGGACTCAAACACGTCGTCAAACGCACGATAGTACGCAAAGACGGGCTCCGCCCAACGCTCACCAACGTAGCTTGCGCTTTGGTAGACGCCGCCTTGCACCAACACGCGAATCTCATCGCCGTCCCCATCGTGCACGCGTTTCACACGCGCCAACCCATTGCGGGTTCGCGCAACCTGCAGACAGGCAGCACGAACAGCGACGGCGGCCGCACCAAGCGCCGCGGCTCCCAGGGCAACGCCGGCAACGACGCCAGCAGAAACACTCGGCTTGTTCATCTAGAGCTCCTTTTGCAGATAGAGTCCATGATCGTAAAAACCCAAATGGCGATAGTACTCGCGCGTACCAATCGCGCTGATCACGTTGATGCGCGTATAACCCGCATCCCGGGCAATCTCGCACGCACGCTCTACGAGCAGACGCCCCAACCCATGGTGCTGGGCCGCCTGGCCTTGATACCCCACGCGCGCCGCCATGCCATACACGTGTACCTCGCGAATCATCGCCTCGTCCGGCATCGTCAGCAACTCGTCCGCATGCGCGGCAACAAACGAATGGTCGGGCAGCGACAACCGCAAAAAGCCCGCGATCTTGCCCTGCGGCGTCACCCACTGCAAAAAGCACTCGTGCGTCACCGGCGTCTCGTACGCCACCTCCTCATCAAGAGATAGCTCATCCAAGTCGGCACCCGCCGTGCTGATCTCGCGATAGCGAATCTCGCGCACCGTCGCACCGTCACCCCGAGCGGCCAAGCGGTTTTCGACGAGCTGACGCAGGTTGGGTTTCTTGTTGCCCACCATGATGT
>CABSNS010000292.1:0-2281 GCA_902479105.1 uncultured Collinsella sp.
CGTCAGATGTGTATAAGAGACAGGACCGGTATCGCCGCGGCGTACTTCCTCGGCCGCGAGGGTGTTCCCACCACGATCTTCGAGCGCGAGCGCAAGCTCGGCGGCGTGCCGCGTTATGTCATCCCCGCCTTCCGCATCAGCGACGACGCCATCGACAAGGACATCGCGCTCATGGAGCGCTACGGCGTGGAGGTCAAGCTCGGCAAGCCCGCCCCCTCCGTCGGTGAGCTCAAGAAGATGGGCTACACGCACATTCTAATGGCCACCGGCGCATGGAAGCCCGGCAAGCTCGACATTGAGGGCAATGTGCAGGGCGTGATCGAGTGGATGAAGCGCATGAAAAAGCAGGTCAAGCCCTGCCTGAGCGGCAACATCGTCGTTGTCGGCGCGGGCAACACCGCCATGGACGCCGCGCGCGTTGCCAAGCGCATGGGCGCGCACGCGACCATTCTCTACCGCCGCACGAAGAAGTTCATGCCCGCCGACGAGCACGAGTTACAGCTCGCCATCGACGAGGGCGTCGAATTCGTCGAGCTGGCCGCGCCCGTCAAACAGAGCCGCGGCAAACTCCTGTGCGATAAGATGATCCTCGGTGAGCCGGACGAGAGTGGCCGCCGCAGCCCCGTCAAATCCGGCGAGCAGTTCACCATTCCCTGCGACATGGTCATCTCCGCCGTCGGCGAGCAGGTCGACGCCGATCTCATGGCCGCGAACGGCATCGAGATGGAGCGCAAGGGTCCCGCGTTCGAGACGAACGTCCCCGGCGTGTACTGCGCGGGCGACGCGCACCGCGGCCCTGCCACCGTGGTCGAGGGCATTGCTGATGCCGCACGCTTTGCTGAGATCGTCGTCGGTCACCCGCACATCTATGACATCCCCGCCGAGGCCGATGTGACCGAGTTCGACGCGCAGGCCAAGAAGGGTATCCTCTCGATGGCCAGTAAGTGTGTCTGCGATGGCGAGCGCTGCCTGCAATGCTCCACCGTATGCGAAAACTGCGTCGATTCCTGCCCGAACCGCGCGAATGTCGTCATCAAGATGGCCGACGGCTCGCACGAGATCGTCCATGTCGACAAGATGTGCAACGAATGCGGCAACTGCACGCAGTTCTGCCCCTACGCAAGCGAACCCTGCCACGACAAGTTCACCCTTTTTGATACGCGTGAGGACATGGACGAGAGCGAAAACTACGGCGTGCTCTTCGAGGAGGACGACATGATCCGCCTGCGCTACGAGGACGGCGTGAAGGAATACGACTTGGCCTCCTGCGACAATGATCTCCCTGTCGAGCTGGAGGCGCTCATCCTCACCGTGCGCGATAAGTACAGCTATCTCTACCTGTAAGCAAAGCGAAAAACGAGGGAGCCGGGGCGATGCCCCGGCTCCCTCTTCCCTGTTGGAAGCAAAAAAGAGCGCTGCTTGAAGCAGCGCTCTTTTCGTTGTTTTGTGCTTCGCCTTACTTCTCAATCAGGTTAAGCTGATAGATGATCTTGGCGATCTGCGCGCGGGTCAGGGACGCGGCAGGCTCGAAGGTGGTCTCGGTCATGCCGTTGATAACCTTCGCATCGACGAGCGCCATGACATAACCGTCGGTGCAGTCGGTGAACTTGCTCTCGGTCTTGGACTCGGCAAGCTTGTTGAGCTTGGCAGCGACCTGGCAGAACTCGAGACGGGAGATGGCCTTCGCACCGTCGAGATCGGCGGCAACGAGGCCCAGCTCAGCAGCCTTGGCGATGGCGTTCTTGCTCCAGTCGGCGCCGGTGGCGTCCGCAGCCTTGAGATCGCCGTGGCTGACAAGCAGGAGCTTGAGCGCGGCAGCCCAGGTCAGGGTGTCGTTGGGCGCATAGGTGGTGGCGGAGGTGCCGTTGATGATGCCGTCATTGTAGAGGTCGATGACATACTTGCCGAACCAGGAGGAAACCTTGACATCCTTGAACGGGTTCATCAGAATGCGGCCCTGAGGCGCGGCATACTGCGCACCGATCACGCCCTTGAGCTCGGCGGTGATGTACTCCATCACGACCTCATCCAGAGGAATGCCGGTATCAAACTTGGCCGTAGCTGCAGCGAAAGCATAGTAGGTGTCGCCGCCGCCGCCGCAGAAGTCGTTGGTGATGACCGCATAGGTGTCATCGGCCTTGAACTCCTTGCCGTTGATGCTGTTGATGGTCACGCGGTTGATGGACTTGGGACCATAGTAGGTGGAAGCGGGATAGGTCTCGGCATTGGCGTCATAGGCGACCGCCGTGGAGATGGTGTAGTTGATGCCGGAAACCTGCGG
>CABSNS010000293.1:0-2279 GCA_902479105.1 uncultured Collinsella sp.
GACAGGAGCCAGCGTGACCTGGTGGGTCGTCGTGGTGGCTTGGCGGATGTCGAGAAGATTTTGGGCCGTGTCGATGATGTCGCATTTTCGCACCTCGAGCGTGCCGACGTGGTGCGCCATGCCTTGGTGGGACGTATCGTCGAGGCATACGATACTTATGATGATGTGCGCGAGAAGCGCGTACGTGACCGAAAGGAGTCCCGTTGAGTGTATTGATCAGCAACGATGCCGAGCTCGATACGCTGCTCGACGCGCAGGAGGTGGAGCACATCTGCGAGGTTGTGCTTGCCGCCGAGGGCGTTGAGCGTGAAGTCGAGATTTCCCTTTCGTATGTCGACGAGGACGAGATGCACGAGCTCAACCACGAGTGGCGCGGTATCGACCGCACCACCGATGTGCTCTCGTTTGAATGCGACTCGGCCTTTGACGAGGATATTCCCGCCGACGAGACGCTCGAGCTCGGCGATATCATCTTGGCCCCGCAGGTTATTGCCCGTCAGGCCCCCGGTTTTGGCAATAGCCCCGCTGACGAGTGTCGTCTGATGCTCGTACACGGCATGCTGCACCTGCTGGGCTATGACCATATCGAGGACGACGAGGCCGAGGTCATGGAGGCCCGCGAGGACGCCATCCTGCGCGATCTGGCGCTCGAGCGCGGCGAGGACCCCAAGCTAGTCCACGTCGGCCCCATCACCAACCACGCCCACGACTAGGAGCCGTCTATGATTCCCGGATCGAACAAGGACCATCCGTCCTTCTTAAAGTCGTTTTCCTACGCCATGGAGGGCTTCGTCACCGCCGTCAAGACCGAGCGCAACATTAAGGTCATGCTCGTGGCGGGCGTGTGCACCGTCATTGCCGGCTGTATCGTGGGCCTCGACATTGCCGAGTGGGCCACGATTATCATCTGTTGTGGCCTGGTGATTCACGGGGAGCTGTGCAACACCGCTATGGAGTCTATCGTCGACCTGGCGACCCAGGAGCTCCATCCGCTGGCCAAGCGTGCGAAGGACATCGCCGCCGCCTCTGTATACATTCTTTCCATCACCGCCGCGATTGTGGGCGTGCTGGTATTTGCCCACGCGCTCGGCTTTATTTAGAAAGGGATTCCCATGTCCGACAATATGCTGCCTACCGATGAGATCCTGGACGACGAGACTTTGGACGCGGTGGATACCGAGGGGCTCGAGGATGTCGAGGAGTTCGACCCGTTTGAGGGCATGAGCGATGAGGAGCTCGACGCCCTGTGCGACGAGGACGACAACCTCGCGGGCTTTGGCGACGTTGAGCCTGGTTTCCGCAGCGGCTTCGTGGCCCTGGTCGGACGCCCCAACGCAGGCAAGTCCACATTGCTTAATGCCTGCTATGGCAAAAAGGTCGCCATCACCTCGCCGGTGGCCCAGACGACCCGTCGCCGCATGCGCGCCGTCGTCAACCGTCCCGGCTACCAGCTGGTCTTTGTCGATACCCCGGGTATTCATAAGCCCAAGGACGGTCTGGGATCCGAGCTCAACAAGAGCGCACTGTTCGAGCTGAACGATGTCGATGTCGTCGCGTTTTTGATTGATGCCACCAAACCGATCGGCAGGGGAGACGCTTGGGTTGCCGAGCGCGTCAGATGCGCCCGTTCCAAGAAGGTCCTCGTGCTCACTAAGGCCGATGAGGCCGACCCCGCACAGGTCATGGAGCAGCTTAAGGCTGCCCACGAGCTCATGGAATATGACGACGAGATCGTGACGTCGTCGGTCAAGAACTTCAACGTCGATGCCTTCATCGAGACCGTTGCGCACTTTTTGCCTGAGGGTCCGCGTTGGTTCCCCGAGGATATGGGTACCGACGCTTCCGACGAAACGCTCGTTGCCGAGTTTGTGCGCGAGAAGGTCTTGCGCCGCACCCGTGATGAGATTCCGCACTCCGTTGGCGTGATCTGCGATGCGCTCGAGCAGACCAAGAAGGTGCTGCGCGTGCACGCCACCATTTACGTGGAGCGCGAGGGCCAAAAGGGCATCATCATCGGCAAGGGCGGCGAGATGATCAAGCATATCGGTATTGACGCCCGTCGCGATCTTGAGCGTATTTTTGGCACGCAGGTCTTTTTGGAGCTGGACGTGAAGGTCAAGGCCGGTTGGCGCGACGACGAGGCCCAGATCCGCCGCTTTGGGTATAACGCCGAAGACTAACCTTTCGAACGCATATGGCAGGTTCTCGCACATATCGCACGAAAGTGCTCGTCCTCGACAAGACCAAGCTCAAGGAAACCGACCTGATCTTGACGATGC
>CABSNS010000294.1:0-2272 GCA_902479105.1 uncultured Collinsella sp.
GGCAGCGTCAGATGTGTATAAGAGACAGGTTCTAGTGATCGTTGCAACACCTGACCTACCGCAAGGAGGGTCAGGTGACCAGAAGCCACCGAAACGAAGACCGTGGCGGGGAACACCGTTGGACGTTCAACGGCGTCGAATATCCGACGAGGAAGCTGATGTGCGAGGCGAGACGCGCCGAGTACGTGCGCCTGCTGGACGAGGAAGGCATGAACTTCACCCAGGCCGCGCACGCGGTCGGCGTCTCGAAACGCACCGGCAAGGCGTGGCGCAACGGCAGGACGCGCGCCACGGGAAGGAACGAGAAACCCCTGGTGGACTGGTATCGTTCCACCATGGACAAACCCAAGACCCTCCATCCGCGCTACCTGAGCCAGGAGGAGCGCATCCAGATCGCGGACCGTCTGCGTCTGGGCGATTCGATCCGCGCCATCGCCCGCCTGCTGGGCCGCGACCCCGGCACGGTCAGCCGCGAGGTCGAGCGCAACAGGAATCCCGAGTCCGGCGGTTACGAGCCTTACCGCGCCCAGCAGAAGGCCGCGGACCGGCTCAAACGCCCCAAACCGCGCAAGGCGGCCGAGGGCACGCGACTGTGGGACGAGATCGCCGCCGGGTTGCGCAGGCATTGGAGCCCGGAGCAGATAGCCAACCGGCTGAGGCTGGACTTCCCGGATAATGGGGATATGCACGCGAGCGTCGAGACGATCTACCAGGCCATCTACCTGCAGGCCAGGGGCGAACTCAAGCAGGAGCTGAAACGCGCCATGAGGCAGGGGCGAACCGCCCGCAGACCCCAAGGCGGCCAAGGCCGCAAACCCCGTTTCCGCGAACCCATGGCCATGATCTCGGAGCGACCCCCGGAGATCGAGGACCGGGCGGTCCCGGGCCACTGGGAGGGCGATCTCATCACCGGCAGCCGCAACAAAAGCGCCATCGGCACGCTCGTCGAGCGCACCACCAGGTTCACGATCCTGCTGCACCTGCCCGACGGGCACGACGCCGAACACGTCCAGCAGGCCATCATCGACAAGATGCAGCACCTGCCCAAACTCCTGCGCAACAGCCTGACCTGGGACCAGGGAGCGGAACTCGCCCTGCACAAACGGATCGGCGCCTCGCTGGACATGGCCGTCTACTTCTGCGACCCGCACTCCCCGTGGCAGCGCGGCACCAACGAGAACACCAACGGGCTCCTGCGCCAGTACTTCCCCAAAGGCACCGACCTATCCGTCTACCCGGAGGACTACCTCGACGCGGTCGCCGAGGAACTCAACGACCGGCCACGCAAAACCCTCGGGTTCATGAAACCAAGCGAGAAGATCATCGAACTGCTCGACGCCGCGTGATAACCTCAACAACCGACAACGTGACCATGGAAGGCCGCTCAAACCTCAGGTGTTGCAACCACCACTAGAATCTGCCCTGGCTTGGTTATGGGGTCGCTCTACACTGGCTTCTGCTATGCATTACTTCACCCCTAAACGTTGCGCTACGTCGAATAAAATCATGTATCACGATAAGGCGCAGGTTCAGCGTGCCGCTGATCAAAGCCTAATCGAGCGCGGAGTTGAGCTATGGGTGTACCGTTGCGAATTTTGCGGATGCTGGCATCTCACGCATCGCGATCCGCAATCCAGTTACCGGCATGTACCGCTGAACCAGCAACTCAAGCCACACAGTCGTAAAAAGGGCTACAAGCCACGTAGACGTTAGCGTCAGAAGCTCCACAGGCCTCGCCAACGCCGTGTCTGAGACAGGTTACGGTCCAAACACGTCAGGTCGTAGGCTGCTAAGCGTTCAGGGCGCTCGGACACACTTCGTCCAACACTTACATCACCTTGGTGTTTTCAAGGTTGCGGATAACCCAATCGTTGAAGCGAATTACCGGCTTGCGCAACATAAGTCCCAACAGCAATGAGGGGACAAGGAACAGTGCCAGTTTGCCCATGGAAACCCAGTATTCCATGCCGAATGAGCCTGCCATGGCCGAATGCATCGCATCCACCGCATAGGGGAACAGTAGCCATTTAGAAACGACCTGGAAGAACGTCGGCAGTGTTTCAATGGGGAATGTGCCGCCGGAACCGGCTACCTGCATAACCAGCAGTACTACGGCAATGGCTTTGCCGATATCACCGAACGACAGGGTCAGCGTATACACAATATTCGAGAACACCAGTGCAGACAACCACCCGACCATCAAGAACTGAATCGGATGCTCACACCTGTCTCTTATACACATCTGACGCTGCCGACGAATTAGACGGTGTAG
>CABSNS010000295.1:0-2264 GCA_902479105.1 uncultured Collinsella sp.
GTGGGCTCGGAGATGTGTATAAGAGACAGACCACTTTATCAAGATAAAGCATATTAGACAGGCCGCACCGAAGGGACGCTGAACCCTTCAACCAACCTCAACGCCTGATCAACGTTTATGCATACGCCATTGGTATGCTTAATGAGATTTTTGTCCTCCGTCACGACGTAATCGACGTCGATGCGATTGGCAACGCCCAGCATCAGGTCATCCTCAAAGTCATTGTGATGATACTTGAACACAAAGGAGTCGAAGACCTCGTCTGCACCGACCGAGGCAATAATCGACTTTTGCCGAATCAGGCGAACACACGCCCACGCTGTCTCGTCGGCACCGGCGATGGCTTCGGGAGTGAGAGCCCCCTCACGGCGGGCGTCGGCCTTCATCGTCCTCCCCAGAATGTAATAGATGTCTTTGACAGACAGGGAGGACGAGAAGAGGACGATATCCTCCGCTTCCGCCGCGCGAGAAAGGAGCTCGACTATCGGCCTGGTCGCATTCGTACGAGCGAGAAAGTAATCTAGCCAGACGTTCGTGTCGATCAACAGCTTGAGCACACGTTTCGTTCCAACGCCGCTCATAATTCGATCCAATCGCTGAATCTCTCGCTCATCATTTGATCGTATAACTCGTCGTAATCAAAGGCTTCATCGGGGCTCGGCCTCTGAATCGAGAACCGCTCATAAAAATTCGAAATTAACGCAGCCCCTTCCGAGACGCGGGACGAACTCGCCTTCGATCGTATGTCGTCAGGCAGGACTTCGTCATCATTCTTTTTTGCGACGGGCATATGACCGTTCTCGGTCAAGTACTGCCACAGCTCCCTCACAGCTTGTGACGGCGTCATGCCAATATGAGTCAGTACGGCGTCTCCTGCCTCTTTGAGCTGGCGATCTATACGCACGTTCATCTGAACTGGCCGCGTGTCGAGTATTGATGTAGGCATATCAACTCCTTTGCTATACTGAATCTCAATTTCAGTATAGCACGGCAGATTGAAGAACATTTCAATAGAAACGGGGGCGCCTCCTTATCGGAAACGCCCCCGTTATACAAGGTATGTTTAATCCCTACAGCGCGCCGGAACCGGCTTGCATCATGCCGCCGGGGCCCGAGGTCACGCCGCCGCTCACGGGCGCGGCGTTGCCGGTGTGCGGTGCCGCCGGGGCGGTATCGCCACCGAGCGTGCCCGCCGGACGCGGTGCCGGGATCTCGCCCGTGCCGTGGCTAAAGACAAACTTGCCATCGGCCACGTCGCACAGGACGGTATCGCCCTCGCCCCACTCGCCGGCCAGAAGCTCCTCGGACAGCGGGTCCTCGATGAGCTTTTGGATGGCACGGCGCAGCGGACGCGCACCGTTGGTGAGGTCGGTGCCCTCGGCCACGATCTTGTCATAGGCCGCATCGGTGAGCTTGATGTTCATGCCGTTGGCAATCAAACGCTGACGTAGGTCGTCCACCAGCAGGTGCGCGATCTTGGTGAGATTCTCGCCCGAGAGCTTCTGGAACACCACAATGTCGTCGATACGGTTGAGCAGCTCGGGGCGGAACAGGCGCTTGAGCTCGCCCATCGCGCGGCCACGGATCTCACTCGACGTGAGGCCCTGCTCGCCGGTGGTGCCAAAGCCCACGCTCGCATCCTGCGCAATCTCGCGAGCGCCCACGTTGGACGTCATGATGATCACGGTGTTGCGGAAGTCGACCGTCTTGCCCTGGCTATCGGTCAGGCGGCCCTCCTCCAGCACCTGCAGCAAGATGTTGAAGATATCGGGGTGCGCCTTCTCGATCTCGTCGAACAGCACGACCGAGTACGGGTGGCGACGAACGGCCTTGGTGAGCTGGCCGCCCTCGTCGTGACCGACGTAACCCGGAGGGCTACCGATGAGCTTGGAGACCTCGAACTCGCTACCGAACTCGGACATGTCGAAGCTGATGAGTGCATCCTTGCTGCCAAAGAGGTACTCGGCGAGCGTCTTGGCGAGCTCGGTCTTGCCCGTGCCGGTGGGACCAAGGAAGATAAAGCTGCCGCCGGGGCGACGCGGATCCTTGAGCGGCGAGCGGCTGCGGCGCACGGCCTTGGCAACGGCCTCGACAGCCTCATCCTGACCGATGATGCGCGTCTTGAGCACGCTTTCGGCTTGCAGCAGGCGACGGCTCTCGCTCTCGGTAAGCGAGGACACCGGCACGCCCGAAGTCACGGACACGATATCGGCGATCTGGCTCTGTCTCTTATACACATCTGACGCTGCCGACGAATTAGACGG
>CABSNS010000296.1:0-2252 GCA_902479105.1 uncultured Collinsella sp.
CTCGTGGGCTCGGAGATGTGTATAAGAGACAGGTCTCGGCGGGCGCGGCATTTGGCTACAACTTTAAATCGCGCCAGATCGGCCGCGCCATTCGCTATAACAAGGCCTATTGCGCCGACAAGCGCTATGCGAGCGTGACCAGCTGGCTGCGAACCGGCGATATGTTCAATGCCGACTTTGCTTATCACGAGGTGCCTATCGAGCGCGATCCCATCGACTTGGAGGCGTATCGCGCCTGCCCCATGCGATTTACGTGCGTGTGTACCGATATCGAGACGGGCAAGGCCGTCTACCACGACCTGCCGTATGGCGACGAGCGCGATATCGAGTGGATCCGGGCGTCGTCGGCAATTCCCGTGGCGACGCGTCCTGTCGCCATTGAGGGCCGCAAGTACCTGGATGGCGGCGTGGCTGATTCTATTCCCAGTGCATGGCTGTTTGCTCAGGGGTATGACCGCAATATCGTGGTGCTCACGCAGCCGGCGGGCTTTGTGAAGCGGCCCAACAGCGTGATGCCTATGCTGCGTCGCGTGTTCCGTCACTATCCGGAGTTTGTCGCAGCGCTTGAGCATCGGCATGAGGTCTACAATGCCACGCTCGATGATTTGGCACGTCGTGAGGCCGCCGGCGATATCTTTGTGGTGCGTCCGAGCGAATCGGTGAAAGTGCCGTCGCTGTGCCGCGAGCCCGATGAGCTCGAGCGCATCTATCAGATTGGTCGTCGCGATGCTGAGGCGACCTTGCCGGCACTGGAGACATATCTGGCAGGGTAGAGGCCGCTGCCGCCATCTCGGCGGAAAGCGCATCCCGGAATGGAGGTCCAAACTGGGATGCGCTTTCCATTGCTGAAGATGTGAGGCTGCGGATCAGCTGCTCGGCTTATGCCTATGCCTGCTGCCAAGTGTCGACGAGCTCCTTGGCCGCGGCGTAGGGGTCATCGGCGCTGCAGACGGCACTCACCACAAAGAAGCCGTCGACGCCGGTGGCCTTGAGCTGCGGCAGGTCGGCCGTCTTGACGCCGCCGCCCACCACGATGGGCACGGGGCTTGCCGCGTGGAGTGCGGCCAGGTCCTCAAAGCTCTTGGTGATGATAGAGCCGTCGGCCGCGCGTCCGCAGTCGCGCTTGGTCTCGGTCTCGTGGAGCGGGCCGATGCCCAGGTAGTCGACCAGGCTCATGTCGGCGGTCTTGACGTACTCGAGCATCTCCTCGCAACGGGCCGAAAGGCCCACAATGGCATCGGGGCCCAGCAGCTTGCGGCAGACCTCGACGGGAATGTCGCTCTGGCCTACGTGCACGCCGTCGACGGCAATGCCCTGCTCGCGCGCGGCGAGTACACAGTCCAGACGGTCGTCGATTAACAGGGCGACCTGACCGGTCTTGCCAGCCTGTGCGATTGCCTGCGCGGCGTCGCCGGTCAGTGCAATGATCTCGCGGGCGCTTGCCACCTTGGAGCGCACCTGGATACAGGTAAAGCCTGCGTCGAGCGCCTGGGCCACCACATCGCCCACGGGGCGCCCGAGGGTGTTTTCGGGGCCGAGTACCAGATAGGCCGAGATATCAAGGTTGTCGCGGATGCTCATCGTGCTTCCTCCTGCTTCTTGATCTGTGCTTCCATGCGCTCGAGCTTGCCGGTCATGGTGTCGGTAAATCCGGGCCGAATATCGGCTTTGAGCACGACTTCGGTGCGGATTCCCTTGCTCGCCAACACAAAGGTTGCGTCGCGCACGACCTGCATGACCTCGTCCCAGTCGCCCTCGATCTCGGTGAACATCGAGGTGGTGCGGTTGGGAAGGCCGCTCTCGCGTATGACGCGCACGACCTCGGCGACCTCGGCGGACAGCTCGTCGCCGGTGCCGCACGGGGCGATGGCCACGGCGATGAGCGTGTTCATTCCGGCATTGGTTGCGGGCTCGGACATGGCTTACGCCTCCTCGAGCTCGAGCTGGTTGTTGGCGATGTCCTGGGCGCTCGCGCGGTAGAGCTCGTCGATAAAGGCGACCTTAAAGCTTGCCGGGGCGTCGGCGACAGCGGCGGCACGCGTGCCGGCAACGTTGTAGACCGCGGTGCCGCAGATGGCTGCCGTAAACGGGTCGGCGGCGCAGGCATACACGGCCAGCACGCCGCCCTGCGAGCAGCCGCAACCGGTGATCTTGGACATGAGCGGGCTGCCGCCGTGGGACTTGGCCACGGTTGTGCCATCGGTAATCAGGTCGACTTCGCCCGAGACCACAACGGCGCCGCCGGTGTAGCG
>CABSNS010000297.1:0-2249 GCA_902479105.1 uncultured Collinsella sp.
TGTGTATAAGAGACAGGGGGCGCTCGTATCCCTCCCGCCCGGGGCTTACCTATATCATTCCATGCTCAAACATTCTCGCGTCGCTTCGCTCGCTGCGAAACTGCGCGTGGAACGATATAGGTAAGCCCCGGGCGGGCGGCTACTCGCTTGAAACAATATTTACTTTTCTAGTAAGCCGATGCGACAAAGGGGCTGTCCCTTTGTCGCATCGGCTTACTGTATTTATATTTTCCTGTTTTACCTTTGCAGGTTCTAATGGAGGGGATACCGAAGTAGCTGCTAGTAAGTAAACGCAGCCGCTCTGCCGGAGCCGCCCTTATATCGTTCCACGCGCAGTTTCGCAGCGAAGCGAGAATGTTTGAGCATGGAATGATATAAGGGCGGCTCCGGCAGAGCGGCGGACATTCGACTAGCGGATATGCGCGGGCTTTCCGCCCCAGTAGAAGCAGCAGAAGGCTCGTTTGCGCTTTTGGGGTTTGCCGGTTAGCTCCATGGTTGCAATGGCGATATCCTCGGCTGCGCGTGGACGGCGCAGGACTTCACCATTGATGAGCAGTGCCTTGAGCGACTCCGGATGATCGTGGAGATGGCGCAACGTCACGATGAGTTCTCGTGCGGTGGTGACGTGTATGCTGGCGCCCATGCCGGTGAGCATCGTGGTGTTGGCCTTTTCCTGACCGTATGATTTGCCCAACAGGATCATCGGCAGATGCGCACACAGGCACTCGGTGACGGTGAGTCCGCCCGATTTGAGGATTGCCAGGTCGCAGCCGTGCATGAGGGCCGCCATGTCGTCCACGTAGTCCAGAACCGTGACGTTATCGAGCTTCATGGCGTCGAAGAGCGTCTTGAGTCGGGTGGCGTATTCCTTATCCTTGCCCGGTAAAAAGACAAAGTGCATGTCCTCAAAGCTGCGTAAGAAGGGGAGCGTGTGGTCCATCGCGGCGCGGAAACGCACGTATGGTTGGGGCAAACTGGCGCCGGCCATCACCAATACGACGGTTTTGTCTATGGGGAGATTGAACTTGCTAAGCTCATCTTCGCGTTTGTAATCTGAATCGAAACCGGCTCGGATGGGGATGCCCGTTATGCGGATCTTTGACTCGGGAACCTTGCGCGGGCGCAGCGTTTCGGCCATAAACTCGTTGGCCACGCAGAACAGGTCGGTGTCCTTGTGGGGCCAAAAGCCTTCGACTTCATAGTCTGTTGGTACGCAGATGACCGGATAATCGATACCCGTAATTACGCGGGCGCCCACGGCAACATTGGCTGCTGTGATGTGCGTTGCGACCACGGCTATAGGCCTGCGACGACGAATATATTCGTTGAAGGCGGGGAACATAATTCGCGACCATGCCGTGCCGCCACCCCAGAGAAGATGTCCCGTAAGCGTATATCGCCAGGTCAGGTCGTAAATGGGGCGCGTGGCTCCCGTAAAAGAAGCCGCGGTCTTATTGCCGTCGAATTTAATACGTCCAAAATCAAGGATATCGAGCACTTCAATTTCAATATTCTCAGGGATTCCCTTGGTGCCGCGGATAAGGTCAAATGCTTGTGCAATCGCGTTGGCGGCGGCTTTGTGGCCCGATCCAACCGATGCGTGCACAATGGTTACCAGGGGTTTTTGTGTATGTGAAACGGTCATTTGCTCCGGTTGGGGAGTGGCTTGCATGGGCAGGGGAGCGCTATTGCTCGTCTGCGTTTGATCCATCGATAACCCCCCTTCAGCTTTGTTACGCGATTTATCATTGTAGTGCATGAGTGTCATGTTCACGTAAATTTGGGTATGAGCGCAAAGAACGACAACGTTTCGACGAGAGGATTCTTCATGACTACCGATCAGCCGATTGATGTTGCGATTATCGGTGGAGGCCCCGCGGGCTATGCTGCCGCCATTTACGCTGCGCGTGCCAACCTGACGACGACCGTGATTGAGCAGGGCATGTCGGGTGGACAGATCGCCACTACCAATGAAGTCGAGAACTATCCGGGCATTCCGCTCTTGAGTGGCGCCGAACTCGGCGAGCGTTTTCAGCAACATGCAGAGGGGCTGGGAGCGCAGGTTACATGGAGCATGGTTACGGGTATCGATTACGATGCCGATGCAGCGCTGTTTACGGTGCATCACGATATGGGCGATACGCTTGCCTCGAGCGTTATCGCTTGCATGGGTGCCACGCCGCGTCTGGCAGGTTTCGCTGGCGAGGATACCTATCGCGGTCGTGGCGCTGTCTCTTATACACATCTCC
>CABSNS010000298.1:0-2223 GCA_902479105.1 uncultured Collinsella sp.
ATAGGCGCGTCTTTGAGCAGCGCACGGGCGATAGAGATGCGCTGGCGCTCACCGCCGGACAGCTTGGAGCCGTTCTCGCCGATCATGGTGTCATAGCCCTGCGGCATGCGGCTCACAAACTCGTCGCAGTTGGCGGCACGCGCGGCAGCAAGCACTTCCTCATCGGTGGCATCGCGACGACCAAGACAGATGTTTCCCATCACCGTGTCGTCAAATAGCAGCACGTCTTGGAACACAATGGCGTAGTCGCGCAGCAGCACCTCGGGATCCACACCCGCAACATCCACACCGCCCACGGTAACCTTGCCCGCAGTGGCATCCCAAAAGCGCGCGGCCAGGCGGCTCACCGTAGACTTACCGGAACCCGAAGGACCGACCAGTGCCGTGACCTCGCCTTCCTTGGCGGTAAAGCTCACATCGGTAAGAACTTTCTCGCCGGCGCGTCCGTCCTCGCCCGCACCATAGCCAAATGCCACGTGATCGAACACCACATCGTGACCCGCGGGCTCAAATTTCTCGCTGCCCCGCGCCACAGGCTCTTCCATGATGGAACGCATGCGCTTGGCAGACGACTCGGCGACAAACAGCTCAGACATTAACATTAACGCCTGGTCAAAGGGCGCATAGATACGGCTCACCATAAGCAGGAAGGCAAACATCACCAAAAAGTCGACCTGCCCGGAGGCGACCACCGCGGCACCCGTAACCAGCGTGGTGGCAATGCCCAGACGCAGGATGACAAAGGCGGAGTTGACCAAAAGCCCGTTAGCGAGCTCGCCCTTGGTGGTCTCGCGCTCCTCGGCATCGATCACGGCGTTGAGTCTCTCAAGATAATGGGCCTCCTGGTTGGTGGCGCGAATCTCGCGAACGCAGTCGAGCGTCTCTTGAATTGCCTCGGTAACCTTGACCTTCTCGGCACGCACGCGATCGAACACCGGAGTCATGGGGCCGCGTGTTAGATACAGCACGGCAAAGGCCACGGGAACGCTCCAAAACGCCGCAATCGCCAGCTGCCAGCAAAAGAACAGCGACGCCACGAACACAATGGCGCTTGCGATGATGGCACCCCAAAGCTCTCCCAGCACGTGGCTGTAGGCGTGCTCCATAGCCTGGACGTCGCCCATGATGGTCTCGGTTAAATCGGCCAGATCACGACGACCAAAAAACGACAGCGGCAGTTTGCGCAAGCGCTCGGCGATCTCCATACGCTGCTTGCCGCACTCCTCGTAAAAGATGCAGTAGGTGTAGTAATACTGATGCCAGTTAGAGGCAAAGAGCATCACGAAAAAGACCAGGAGGCCGCCCACGATCGGCAGGGCATCCGGCAGGTCAGCCCCGCTGGCGAGATGCTCGACAAAGCTGGCCATAACCAGGAATAGAAAGCCCATGCCGGCCATGGTAATGAGATTGGTGAGCGTGGTCCAGAAAATGCCGCGTTTTACGCCGGCGACGCCTTTATCGGATAGGAAATACTTCTTTTGGAATGAGGCGAACATTTAGGCCTCGCCTCCCTTCGCGACGGCGGTATCCGCGGTCGCAGCAGTAATCTTCCAGCTCGCGGCCTGTTCGTATTCGGCCCACATCTTGGCATACAGACCCTCTTGGGACAGCAACTCGGCATGGGTACCCGACTCCTGCACGCTGCCCTGGTTGAGCACCACGATTTGGTCTGCGCCCACTACAGTCGAGAGTCGGTGCGCGATCATAATGACTGTGCGACCAGCCGCCAGCTTGCTAAAGGCGCGCTGGATGAGCGCCTCGTTCTCGGGATCGGCAAACGCCGTGGCCTCATCGAGCACCACGATAGGCGCGTCTTTAAGGATCGCGCGGGCGAGTGCCACGCGCTGGACCTCGCCGCCCGAAAGATATGCTCCGCCGGCACCGAGCATGGTATTGATGCCCTGTGGGAGCTTGGCCACAATATCGTCGCACTGAGCTGCGGAGAGGGCCGCACGCACTTCGTCGTCAGTGGCCGTAGGCTTGGAGGCGCGCACGTTATCGGCAAGTGTTTGCCGGAACAGCTGGTTGGTCTGGAACACGAAGGCGACCTGGCCCATAAGCTCGTGCGGATCCATATCGCGAACGTCCACACCGCCTACGAGCACTCGACCCGAGGAGACATCCCAAAAACGTGGGATCAGGCTTGCGCAGGTTGACTTGCCGCCACCCGAGGGACCCACCAGGGCGAGAGTGCTACCCGCGGAAACGCTGAAACTCACATGG
>CABSNS010000299.1:0-2217 GCA_902479105.1 uncultured Collinsella sp.
GTATAAGAGACAGATCTTGGAACGCGGTCTCCTGCTCGTCGCTCAGCGAAAACGGCAGGGCTTGCTTGAGCGCGGCCAGGTGCTCGCCCGCGGTGTGGGCATAGGGAACCACATCGACCAGGCCGCCGACGTTGCGCAGGCGCAGCGCCAGCTGCAGGTAGAGGCACTCCTCGTAGGCAAGCCGTGCGCGCGCGATATCGCGCTCTGCCATACTCGATGGAAAGTGGATCGAACGCAACGCGCGGGCATTGCTCATGAGCTTCCGCTTTGCGCGCAGCGGCGCGGGAATCGGATCGAACGGATTGCCGACGACCTCGAGCGCGCCGCTTACGATGCGGCGCATCCACGCCTGGCTCACGCCATCGCTCACGTAATGGACCGGCAGGATGGTGCCCGCAGCACGCCCGTCATCGAGCTTTTCAAAGTGCGGCGAGGCCATCTGCTTAAAACCGTAGGCAAACTCGACCTTGCCCATCACGGCCAGGCGGTCGCCCTGTTTAAGCTGCTGGGCAATCCAGGGCTGGCGGAAAAAGGCGACCTGCAACACGCCCGTCTCGTCCACCAGCGATACCTCGGTCACCTGCATGCGCGGACGCGGCTGCTTTTGGACGATGCGGTCGACCGTGGCGATGATGGTGCACACGGTACCGATGGGCGCCATCTCGATGGACCACGAACGGGTAAAGTCGAGGTATCGATGAGGGATATGGAGAAGGAGGTCCCCCACCGTCCTAATTCCCAGACGGCGAAGGGCCTCCTCACGTTTACCCGAAACATATTTGAGTCGCGCGATATCCTCGTCGAGCGCATTGCTCTGGGCAAAGCGCTCCGAGACGCGCGGCACGGAGCAGAGCTCGGACATGGGCAGATGCCTACTCGATCGAGAAGATCACGGGATAGAGCGGCTGCTCGCCACGATGGGCGTCAATCTCCAAGTCGGGCTGAGCTTCCTCGATGGCGTCGACGATCTCCTGGAAGGCCTCATCGGACAGCTCCTCGCCGACCAGAATCGTCAGCGCGTCGCCCTCCTCTTCCTCCTGCATGCGGTTGATGCAGTCGAGCGTGACCTGCTTCACGTCGGAGCCGACCACGTCGATGGAGCCGGCGATGATACCCATGACGTCACCGGAGTGAATCGGAGAACCGTCAGAGGCACTGGAGTCGCGCACGGCGCGGGTGACCTCGCCATCGCGGACCTCGCTGATGGCGTCGACCATGGCGGCGACGGCATCCTCGAGCTCGGAATCGGGCAGGACTGCGAACAGCGCGGAGAAGGCCTGCGGGACGGTCTTGGTGGGAACGACGGCGACCTTCTTGTCGGTGCAGGCTGAGGCAGCAGCCTCAGCGGCCATGCGGATGTTGCCGTTGTTGGGCAAGATGATGACCGAGGTCGCGTTGACCTGATCCACCGCGCCCAGCAGGTCGGCGGTCGAGGGATTCATAGTCTGGCCACCGGAGACGACCACGTCGACGCCAAGGGACTTGAGGATGTCGGCCTCGCCGGAACCGGCGGCAACGGCGACAAAGCCCAGCGCCTTGGCGGGCTCGGCGGCCTTTTCCTGATCCTCGTGGATCTTAGCGGTACGGTCGTGGGCCTCCATCTCCATGTTGTGGATAAAGACCTCATAGATCTGACCGAGCTGCAGCATGTGCTCGAGCACCAGGTTGGGGGTATTGGAGTGCACATGGATCTTGTAGTCGGGATAGGCGCCCACGAGCAGCTCACAGTCGCCCATGGAGCCTAGGAACTTAAGGCATTCGTCCTCGTCAAACGGGGCGTCGGCCTTAAAGAGAAACTCGTTGCAGTAGCGGAACTCCGAGCCCTCCCAGTCGTCGTTAGCCTCGATCTCAACGCGACCAAGAGCGGCATCGCGGGCAGAGCCGGCGGAGTCAAACGTAGCGGAGAAATCCTCGACAACGGTGCTGCGACCAAGCGCGGCGGCAACAAAGTTCTCCAGGAAGATGGCAAAGCCGAAGGCGCCTGAGTCGACCACGCCGTTCTCTTTGAGGACGGGCAGCAAGTCGGGCGTGCGGGCGACGGACTGGTACGCCTCGACGACGATAGCATCGAGCGCATCCTCGGCCGAGAACTTCTTCTTCTCGCACTCATCGGCCTTGGTCGAGACATCGCGCAGGACCGTGAGGATCGTGCCCTCGATGGGCTTGCGGACAGCCTGGAAGGCGACCTGTCTCTTATACACATCTCCGAGCCCACGA
>CABSNS010000300.1:0-2210 GCA_902479105.1 uncultured Collinsella sp.
CAGCGTCAGATGTGTATAAGAGACAGACACGGGATAGCCACAGGCAATAGCGCCCGAGCTCACCACGACCAGACGCCAGCCGAGCTTGCGCAGCGCTGCGGCTTGATCGGCAAGTCCGCCGATAAAGGCGCGGTTGACCTTGCCATCGGCGCCCACCACCGTGGACGAACCGATCTTTACCACCATCGTTTTATAAGAAGTCGTCATACGTCAAACCAATCAACTGTTCAGCGAACGGCCGAGCTGGCGGCCAAGGGAGCGTGACTCGCCCCTACCGCCCAAGGAATTAGTGAGCCCAAGGAAAGGCAGAAGCCGCGGCCATATTCTTGCGCACGAGCTCGTCGCGCACCTGGGCCAGGCCCTGTTCCATACCCACCACGTAGGTCTGCGGATACAGGAAGCGCTTGAAAGCCGCATCCAGATGATCGAGCGCCCAAGCACAGCGCTCGCGCGCGTCCTTGATGCTCTCACGCGGAGCCACCGCACTGCCATCGCGCACGATCGGCACCAGCAGCTCGCGATACTCAAGCTCCGACACGTCGGTCACCAGGGCGGCATCATTCACGGCCACGAGGGTATTGCCGCGCGCGGCGCCCTCCCCCGCCAGATGGTCCTCGTCGTAGATCATGTCGCAGACCGGGCCGCCAAAGCCGTCGTAATAACGGCGCACGCGCTGCACGCCCGGGATCGTGCGCTTGTAGGGCTGCTCGGAGAGCTTGACCACCGGCGTCCACGGGTCGGCCTCGCTCGCACGACGGGCGGAAAGTTTGTACACGCCGCCCAGCGCCGGCTGGTCGTAGCAGGTCGCGAGCTTGGTGCCCACGCCAAAGCTATCGATGGGCGCGCCCTGGTCCAGCAGCGACTGAATCGTGTACTCGTCAAGATCGTTGGAAACCGAGATCCCCACATAGGGCAGACCCTCGGCATCAAAACGGCCGCGAACATACTTGGAGAGCTTGGCGAGGTCGCCCGAGTCAATGCGAATAGCCGACAGACGCTCGCCCACCGCTTCCATCTCCTTGGCAACCGTAATGGCATGCTCGCAGCCCTCGCGCACGTCATAGGTGTCGATGAGCAGCGTACAGTTCTTGGGGCTCGACTTGGCGAAGGCGCGGAAGGCCTCGAGCTCGGAATCGAAGCTCATCACCCAGCTGTGCGCATGCGTGCCAAAGACGGGAATACCGTAGCGGCGGCCGGCGAGCACATTGGACGTAGAGGAGCAGCCGGCAACGTAGCTCGCGCGCGCGACGGCCAGGCCGCCATCGGGACCCTGGGCTCGGCGCAGGCCAAACTCCGCCACGGGGCGACCGTCGGCGGCAAGCACCACGCGCGCCGTCTTGGTGGCGACAAGCGTCTGGAAGCCGACGATGTTGAGCAGCGCCGTCTCAAGCAGCTGGCATTCGAGCGCAGGACCGGTGACGCGGACCATGGGCTCGCGCGGAAAGACGAGCTCGCCCTCGGGGACGGCGTCGATATTTACATGCGCACGAAAATCGCGCAGGTAGTCGAGGAATGCGGACTTGAACATCGCGCCGCCGGCAGGGGCCTCAAGCGATGCGAGGTAGTCGATATCCTCGGGCGTAAAGCGCAGGTTCTCGACCAGCTCGGGCAGTTCGGCGGTGCCGCACATGACGGCATAGGCGCTGCCAAAGGGATGGTCGCGGTAAAACGCGGTAAAACAACCCTGCTCATTGGCCTTGCCGCTCTCCCACAGGCCCTGGGCCATAGTGAGCTCGTACAGATCGGTGAGCATTGCAATGTCGGTGGGATGCGAGATGTCGGTCAAAGCCATGGGGCGACCTTTCGGATGTGTGGTACAGAATTTGAGGGTTAGACGAGAGCAGAGGATGCGGACATGACGCCCGATGCAAATCGGTTAGAGCAGGCCCATGCTGGTCAGGATCGTGTAGCCCATAAAGATGACAAACGCGATGAGGGCAAGGACAATGATGATTTTTTGAGCCGGCGCCATGCCAGGGATCTCGTTCTCGCCTGTAGGTTCCTTGGAGGTAACCATGCGCTGGGCAAAGGTCATCTCGTCACGGCTCGGCTTGGGCTCGACGGACTTAAGACGAGCGGCCTTTTTAGGCTGAGGTTTGGGCGCGGCAGGTGCAGGCTTCGCGGCAGCGGGCTTGGGTGCGGGCGCGGGCTTGCGCTCGGATGCGGCGTTCAAGGCGACCTCTGTCTCTTATACACATCTGACGCTGCCG
>CABSNS010000301.1:0-2207 GCA_902479105.1 uncultured Collinsella sp.
ACCGGGCACACGTCGGTGCTGGCGGTAACGGTAAAGCCCTCGGGCACCTCGGAGACGGCATCGCGGTGGCTCATCCACACGGTCTGCTCCATGGGCGTGGAGTTAAAGAGCTTGGCGCCTGCCGTGCGCGTGATGGTGGCGCGGCCATACTCGCCCACCTCGGAGTGGCCGACCTTGCCACCGAGCGTCACGGCCGTGATCTGATGACCGTAGCAGAAGCCCAGGACGGGAAGGCCCAGGTCAAAGATGGCGGGGTCAATGGACGGAGCGTCCTCGGCATACACAGAAGCCGGGCCGCCGGAAAGGATGAGCGCAGAGGCGTTCATCTCGCGAATCTCGTCGGCCGAGATGTCGCAGGGAACGATCTCGGAATACACGTTGAGGTCGCGGACGCGACGGGCAATGAGCTGACCGTACTGCGCACCAAAGTCGAGTACGAGGACCTTTGCGGAAGCCTTTTGATCCATGGTTTCCCCCTCTTGTTGGCGGGGAGCCGGTGCCCACCCGCGCGAATAAACGAAAATTGCTTTCATAGTGTACACGTTATATGGGGTTTCTCGTCCCTCGCAGCCATCAGTGCACGGCAAACGCACGACCAGGGCCCCTATTTGACGGCAATTGAAGTGTTACCAAACGTTACAGATGATGTAATACGTTTGAACATTGGACGCCCTGTGCCACAATACTGCCGAACGACTCCGCCTCTGTGGCGGCAAATACGATAGGAATACCAGCATGAAGCGCATCCTTCTCATCGCCACGGGCGGCACCATCGCATCGACCGAGGACGGTAACGGCCTCTCCCCCGCCCTGACCGGTGAGGAGCTCGCCCAGAGCGTCCCCGAGATCTCGGGCCTCTGCGAGCTCGACGTCGTGCAGCCCATGAACATCGACAGCACCAATATGCGCCCGAGCGACTGGATGCGCATCCGCGATGTCATCGTCGAAGGCTATGCCGATCACGACGGCTTTGTGGTCCTGCACGGCACCGACACCATGAGCTACACCGCGGCAGCGCTTTCCTATCTGATTCAGGACAGTCCCAAGCCCATCGTACTCACCGGCTCGCAAAAGCCCATGGGTAACCCCTTTACCGATGCCAAGCTCAACCTGTACCAGAGCCTGCTCTATGCGCTCGACGAGCATTCACACGACGTCTCGATCGTGTTTGGCGGCGTCGCCATTGCCGGCACGCGCGCCCGCAAGCAGCGCACCATGAGCTTTAACGCGTTCATTAGTGTCAACTATCCGCCCATTGCCTACATCCGCAACGACCGCATTGTGCGCAACGGGCTTCACGGCACGCATCAGGGCGAAAACCCGGTGCGTTTCTACGACAGCATCGACCCGCGCGTGTTTGTCCTTAAGCTCACGCCCGGCGTGAACCCGGGTATCCTGGACGCCCTGGCCGATAGCTACGACGCCGTGATTCTGGAGACCTTTGGCATTGGCGGTATTCCCGAGTTCGGCGAGTCCGGCGAATCATTCCAGGAGGCGATTTTCCGCTGGGTCGATTCGGGCCGCACCGTCGTTATGACCACGCAGGTCCCCGAGGAGGGCCTTGACCTGGGTGTTTATGAGGTCGGCCGTGCCTACGCCGATCATCCGGGCATTCTGCGCGGCGACGACATGACCACCGAGACGCTCGTGGCCAAAACCATGTGGGCACTCGGCCAGTCACGTGATGCGGCCGAGATTCAGCGCCTGTTCTACAGCCAAGTCAACCACGACCATATCCCGATGGCGTAATTCAGTTGTCGACGGGTATCCCCTACTCGATACCCTCAAGAAGCTCTGACACCGTCATACCGAGTGCGGGTGCGATCTTAAATAGAACCTTGAGCGTGAAATTTGCCGTCCCATCTTCGATTCGGTCGAGGTAGGGTCGGCTGATTCCTGTCGCCACACAAAAATCAACCTTGGAGATACCAAGGTCCCTGCGTGTCTCTTCGACCCGCCTGCCAAGAATCTGTTTCGCACGTTCGTCCATGCAGCCGAGTTTGAAATGGAGCCGAACATAAACGTAAACTATAGTTTACGTTTTGCCGAATACACAGGAGTTTTCTATGTTGGGTTCTTCGGTCCGCATGTACCGAGCCACGCTTCGCACAAACAGCGCGCCGCCCAAGCTCGTCGTCGTTGAAGCAGAATGCCTTTCGCCCGATGAGCGCACGGCATTTGCATTGCTATCAAGTCGCGTCGCCGCC
>CABSNS010000302.1:0-2207 GCA_902479105.1 uncultured Collinsella sp.
ATGTAAGGGCAGACCTCGCCCAGCTTAAAGCCGGCAAAGCTCTTGATAAGCGGGCAGGTGTTGCGCGGCAGGTGCTCCTCGACCTTATCGGTTTCCCAATCGGCACCCGAGCACAGGCCCACGGGAATGCCGTCACAGGCAAGCACGATCTCCTCGGGCACGTACACGCAGAACGAGCCCACGATCTTGGTGGCCTCGCCGGCCTCCTTCTTGTCGAGCATCTCCTTAATACGGCCGCTGTGGATGTTGGTGGCGACAAAATCCAGGTAGGACGTGGACTTGGGGCGATTGTTCTGCGTCAGGAACATATCGCCGTACATCTGGCCCACGGCGCCCAGCAGCATGTCGTGGTCGGCAAGATTCATGCCGAGGCTCTCCCACATCGGATGGAAATCGAATTCTTCAGTCATGACGGTTCCCCTCTCGAACCAAAAACGGATAGCTACGGTATTGCTGCACGGTGGGTGGCGAAAACCCAGCCGCGCGAAAACCCGGAATTTTGGGGAACCTGCTTTGCAGCTGATTATTTAGTTGTGCGTCGTCTCTCCCGGAGCCGTGAACATACCTGCTCATATGCGGCTCCGAGCCATATACAGGGCGCGCGCCGCAACGCGACGCGAATATGTCTTCTGCAGCATCGGCGCGCCCTCCTTTTCTCGTCGAAGGTAACTATATCAACGGTTGTCGTCAAGACGAACACCGCCGACACGCGTACGACAACGTTGGGATGTGAGCATCTCGCTGTCTGATAATTAATTATCAGACTGATAAGGTTTAGTCATGTAGAAATCGGCGAACGGCGAAGTGAAAACAAAGCGGTCGAGGACTACCTCCTCGACCGCATCGCACCCGCATTATCGGCAAACGAGATGGATCCTGCTTGCATCAAAATGCATGCGCAGAGTCTCACCCGCCTGCGGCAGCTCTTCCACGGGTACACTCACCTTATTCACCTTCCACTGCAGACGCGTGGGTGCATCAGCACGCGGCACGTCCAGCAGCACCAGCCGCTCAAAGCGCGAATCGCTCACACGGGCCACGTGCAAATCGTAGCTGTTGCGACCGCGCTCCGCGCGATTGTCAACATGGAAGTAGCTCGCACGAATACCGAGGTACGTCACGTTATCGGGAACCTCATGGCCCACGTTAAAGGTCATGCCCCAGTCCAGGGCTTCAACTTCCTGAGACCCGATCTTGCGCGCCCGGCTTGTGTTCTTGCAGCCCGTCAGGCGCAGTGCCGCCAGCGTCTGCGGACGGCGGACCACGTCCTCGACGGAGCCGATCTCCTCAACATGCCCGTCGTGCATCACGCAGATGCGCCCGCACAGGCGGCACGCTTCGTCGATGTCGTGGCTCACGTAGAGCACGGTGCGGTTGCATACATCGAACAGGTCGAGCATGTTCTGTTCGAGGGCGCTCTTAAGATAGGAATCGAGTGCGCTCATGGGCTCGTCGAACATAAAGACGCCCGGATGCGCCGCCACCATGCGCGCAAGCGCCACACGTTGCTGCTGCCCGCCCGAGAGTCGCGCGGGGTAGCGGTCGGCAAAATCGGCCAGACCGAAAATGCCCAGATAGCACTCGGCGAGCTTTTTGCGCGCGGCAGCGTCGCCCGCGTCCTTTACGCCGGCGCACACGTTATCGGCCACCGTCATGTTGGGAAACAGCTGATAGTTTTGGAACAGCAGGGCGCACTTGCGCTCCTGAGGCGAAAGGTTGATGCCCGCCGCCGAGTCAAAGAAGATCACGCCGTTAACGACGATCTTGCCCTCGTCGGGCGTCTCCACGCCGGCGATGCAGCGCAGCGTACAGCTCTTGCCGCAACCCGAGGCGCCCAGCAGCGCCACGCGCTCCTCGCCGGCCTCAAGCTGCATGTCGAGCACAAATCCGGGATAACGTTTCTTAATATCCAAAACGAGCGACATGACCTATCGACCTCCCTGCGGCGCCGCATCATCGCGCATAAGCTCAGCCAGCGCCTCGCGATCGATACGCAGGGCGTCGCCGCCCACCGGGTCGAGCGAATCGCCCTGTCCGGCGAGCTCTTTGGCCTGCTTGCGCTTCGCACGCGAAAGGCCCCGCTCGCGATACTTTTGCGAATGCGCGGTGTACATGTTGATGAACAGGATGACCAAAAAGCTAAAGACAATCACGGCGACGACCCAAAAGAGGGCCACCGACGTGTTGCCGCCCATCCACTCAAAGTA
>CABSNS010000303.1:0-2191 GCA_902479105.1 uncultured Collinsella sp.
TCTCGTGGGCTCGGAGATGTGTATAAGAGACAGGCGATGATGAGGCCGTAACAAGGAGCTGGTCTCAAGGAGGAGCCATGATGTACGGAACAGGGCAAGTGCGTGAGCCGCGGTCGTTGGGAAGGCGCATGGGCGATTCTGTGATCGCTGCCGTGTGCACGGGATTGATGGCGGTGCTTTGCATTGCGATGCTGTGGGCCATGTCGCATGTGGGACAATAGCGGACGGTTGGGTGCTGGCATAAACGGCGCCCCGCGTATTCGTTTTGCTTGTTAAGGAGTGTCCATGGGCGTCGTCGATCCCTTTTCTGTTGCTCGGGCCGCGGGGCTCGAGCTCGTGCGGAAGTCCGAGGGCCTCACGCTCACCGACGGCTCGATGGAGCTGCGAGCCGATTTTGCCCGCATGCTGCCACGACTCAAGCAAGGGCCGTCTGCAGCAAGAGCTGTTGGTAAAGGCTGCGCGCACAAAAGGCATCGAGCAACCATGGGCGATTGATGCCACGGCGGGCTTTGGCGAGGATTCGCTGCTGCTGGCGGCCGCGGGCTTTACCGTAAATCTGTATGAGCAGGATTGCGTGATCGCGGCGCTCCTCAAGGATGCCTTGGATCGCGCGGCAGATGATCCGGCGCTTGCGACAGCCGTGGCGCGCATGCGCTTGCATGCGGGCGAGGACAGCATTGCCGGCCTTCGCCATACAGCTGAGCTGATCGAGCAGGGCGAGCTCACCGCTCCTGACGTGGTGTATCTGGACCCCATGTTTCCCGGGCGCACCAAGAGCGCGGCGGTGAAAAAGAAGTTTCAACTCTTGCACCATCTGGAACAGCCGTGCGCCGATGAGGATTCGCTGGTCGAAGCTGCGCTTGCGGTGCGGCCGCGCAAGGTGGTTATCAAGCGGCCGGTGAAGGGGCCACTGCTTGCCGGCGTTAAGCCGAGCTATCAGCTTGCGGGCAAGGCCGTTCGTTACGATGTTTTGGTGCCGCCGCGTCCGTAGCTTGCGTACGATGGCTGGCACTCCGTCAGTGCCGTGCCGATGCGGCGCCTATTTCCAAGGGTGCGACGTCAGGTGCCATCCGCCGCAGTATTCGCATTTGTAGCAGGCCAAACCGCGCCGCCCGCGGTTTTCGCAGTCGGCCATAACGGCCTCGGCCTCGGCGCGCGTGTCGTAACGGTTTTTGCGTTCGCACGACTTGTAGCGCCAGGCCTCATCGCGCTCGGCGTCCAGGGCGTCGCGGCGCTCGTCCTCGCGTGCAAACAGGTCGCTCATATCGCCGCCGGTAGCAGCGCTCAAAAACTCGCTTTTGGCCTTTGACCAGGCGGCTCGCTTTTTGCTTCCCATCTGCATCGCGCCCCTCTCCAAACGTTGGTATCATTGCTCAACCAAAGTGATACCAATAAACGTGAGGTTGCCGCGTGATGATCAGAAAAACCCTCGATACCGACATTCCCGCTGTCATGGCTATCTATGACGCCGCCCGCGCCTTTATGCGCGCGCATGGCAACGTCACGCAGTGGCCCGAGGGCACGCCTTCTGCCGATCAGCTGGCTGCCGATATCGCTGCCGGTGGCAGCTATGTGTGCGAAGTCGACGGCCGTGTGGTGGCGACGTTTGCCTTTTTGCCGGGCCCGGACGAGTGCTATGACGTAATTGAGGACGGGCAATGGCGCAGCGACACTCCGTACGCCGTGCTGCACCGTGTGGCGTCCGACGGCACCGTGCACGGTATCGCGGCTGCGATGTTTGCCTTTGCCAAGGAGCGCGCCGATCACCTGCGTATCGACACGCATCAAGACAACCTGCCCATGCAGGGCGCGAGTATTAAGGCGGGATTCGAGCGTGCCGGCGTCGTGTATGTGTCGGACGGTACGCCGCGTGTTGCGTTTGACTGGCTGCGCGAGGCATAAAGGCCGAGTCACATACCAGCGTTTCACCGAAATGAAAATGGCCCCGAGTGGGGCCATTTTTGGTAAAACGCGTTGTTGTGGGGCTCGCGTTGTTACTGCCCCAGATGAACCCGGGCAGACAAAAAGGGGAGGTGCCGGCTTTCGCAAGGCGCGAACCTACGAAAATCGCCGCGCGGCAACGCGGGACGATGAGCTCGGTCGGGGGATAGGGCCCGCTTCGCCCGCCGGCCCGTAAATTGTATCTGTCTCTTATACACATCTGACGCTGCCGACGAATTAGACGGTGTAG
>CABSNS010000304.1:0-2187 GCA_902479105.1 uncultured Collinsella sp.
GGCAAGGCATGACCAGAAGGTCTATGCCTTGCCTTTTTCATGCCAACTTGTTCGCCCTGGACGTCGCTCGCTGTCCGTCCTCTACCTGCGGCGTTGACTTGGTTGACACTTAGAACATCGATGTAGTCATTGGGGACGTTCTTAAACGACTGCCCAACGGCTGTTGAGCACATGGCTCGCATGACAGCCGTCTCTTTTATGTTTCCTTTATCCGTTGCTGCCTAGGATGGGGGTTAGTCGGTAGGAAGGGAGCGTCTATATGGACGACGCGAGCGAGCGTTCAATCGAAGAGGACATGCTCGATCAGTTCAATTACTTTGATGATGAGGACGAGGAGCTGATCGACCGTCGCGAGCCAGCGCCGCTTGATTCCTTTGATCTGGTCGATGAAGAGACTGATGAGGTTGAGGACGAATCAACGGAGCCCCCACAGCCTTCGCGCCTTGACTCGCTGCTTTCGAGAGCCCCCATGCACCACGGCGTTCGTGCCGGCGCGCTCCATATGAAAACTGACTGGCACCAGATCGTGACGGCAGGCGATGAGCTTGCCGTCGATGCGCCGCTCACCGATAAATCATCCATCATCTGCCGCACCGGCATGCTTATGCTGGCAAGCGGAACGGGTGCCTGGCGCGTGCGCGATACCATGAATCGTGTTGCCGCCGTACTCGGTGTCACCATCCACGTTGACTTAAGTCTTCTGTCGTTTGAGTGCACCTGCATCGAAGATGGCCACTGCTTTAACGAGGTTGTCAGCCTGCCCACAACGGGAGTCAATACCCATCGCATTTGGATGATGGAGAGCTTCTTAAAGGAAATCGAGACGTATGGGCGCCGGTTTACCGTGCACGAATACCACGAGATGCTCAAGACCTTTGAGAGTTCAAAACCTGATTACGCGCCTTGGCAACAGGGCCTTGCGGCGGCCTGCGCCTGTGGCGCCTTTGTCTTTTTACTTGGTGGCGGTCCTATTGAGATGGCATGCGCGTTCGTGGGCGCGGGCGTCGGCAACTTTGCCCGCTCCCATATTCTCAAGCAAGGCCTTGGTCAGTTTAGCGCGCTGACGACCGGCGTTGCGCTCGCTTGCGTTTCGTATCTGCTGGCATTGCTCGGCCTTGGCCAGGTCATACCGGGGGCAATGTCGCACCAAGAAGGCTATATCGGCGCCATGCTCTTTGTGATTCCCGGCTTTCCGCTCATTACGGCAGGCCTCGACATCGCCAAGCTCGACATGCGAAGCGGTATCGAGCGCCTTTCATATGCCGTATCGATTATTGTGATGGCGACGCTCGTAGGTTGGATGGTTGCCGAGTGTGTTGGCCTGGCGCCGGACGACTTTGCCCCACTGGGCCTTTCTCCGCTTGCCCTTACGCTCCTGCGCGTGGTGATGAGCTTCGTTGGCGTATTCGGCTTCTCGGTGATGTTCAACAGCCCGGTAAAGATGGCCGCGGCAGCTGGGTTGATCGGCGCCGTGTCCAATACCCTGCGCCTTACGCTCGTCGATGCGCCGACGGTGCTTCCCTTCCTGGGCCTGAGCGCAGGCATGCCTCCCGAGGCAGCAGCGTTTATCGGCGCGCTGGTATCGGGTCTGCTGGCAAGCTTGGCCGAAGTCAAGCTCACCTACCCGCGCATCGCCCTCACGGTGCCTTCGATTGTCATTATGGTGCCCGGTCTGTATCTCTATCGCTCTATGTATTACATGTGCACCTTCGACACGGTCAACATGCTCGGCTGGTTTGTGCGCGCAGTGCTCATCGTGGCGTTTCTGCCCGTTGGCTTGGGCGTGGCGAGAACCCTCACCGACCCTCGCTGGCGCCATACCAGCTAATTGGTGCAAGGGGGACAGGTTACTTTGCACCAAATGAGTTGCGGTGAAATAGGGACTGAATTGTTGCTTAAAGGGTCAAAACAGTCCGTATTCCACCGCAACTTATGGGGTCGGGGGTTTTGGTGCCCTGCATCTCCACAAACTCAACGCTTACGAAGCGCGCGCCGTTCGTGTTAGGGTAGTTCCACCACATAAGTAGTCGCAGACGCGCGTAACACGGGCGGGCGAGATGAAGTTCCAACAGCTCCATCTTGCCCGCCCGTTTTTGTTGCGTGGCGCCGCGGTACAACACAGAGAGGAATCTGCCCTTTATGCCTATCAACAAACGAGAGAGCCTGCTGTTCACCTTTATCATGTGC
>CABSNS010000305.1:0-2184 GCA_902479105.1 uncultured Collinsella sp.
TGTGCACCATCACCGTATTGTTGGAGCCGGGCATAAAATCCTCGTTCCACACCGCACGGAACAGGTCCTCCACGGCCACCACGCTGCCGCGATGCTCGACCAGATACAGCAAGATTGAATACTCGGTGGGTGTGAGGCGTACCGGTGCACCGTCCACCGTCACGGAACGAGCGTCGCGGTTGATCTCCAAGCCGTCGAGCTGAATGGTCGGCGACTCGGCCGCCTGTGCACGGCTACCGTAGCTGGTGTAGCGGCGAAGCTGAGCGTGCACGCGCGCGATGAGCTCCAGCGGACGGAACGGCTTAACCACGTAATCGTCCGCGCCAAGCGAAAGGCCCTCGATCTTGTCTTGCTGGGCATCGCGCGCCGTCAGCATGATCACAGGATAGGTATGGCTGGAACGGATCGTACGCAGCAGCTCAAACCCATCGATATCGGGCAGCATGACATCCAGCAGCGCCAGATCGAACTCCTGCTCCAAGATTGCCTTGGCCGCATCGGCCCCGCTATAGGCAATCTGGACATCAAAGCCCTCTTTTGTAAGGTAGATACCAACCAAGTCGGCGATGGCCTTTTCGTCATCAACTACCAAAATGCGCTCGTTCATGCGTGCTCCTCTCGCGCTCCATTATGCCCGAGGCGACGCATGCCACACACAACAAGCGTGGGTGATTAAGTCGGCCTTAAGCACCCTTGTGCCCGTTCGGGCGCGGATGTGGGCCACGCACGCACGCGATGATCGCCGACGCCGGCAAACGATATACTCTAGTTCCAGAAGAGACCATCCCGTCGAAAGCGAAATCTGTGAAGTCCCTCACCTCTTTTGCAAAGCGCTCAGCCCAGCTTGCCGCCGGCTTTGTCTGCGCTATCGCCCTTGCCGCTGGCGTGCCCACCGTCGCCGGCGCCCAAGTGCTCACGACCGACAATGTTTGCGGCAAAACCGCCGATGCGCGCGGCATCACGGCCGAAAACCTGCCCGATATCGATGCGACCAATGCCCTCGTCATGGGCAAAGACGGCACCGTCTACTATGCCCGTGGCGCCGATGAGCAGGTCAAGATCGCCTCGATCACCAAGGTCATGACCGCGATCCTAACCGTCGAGAATTGCAAGATGGACGAGAAGGTCACGGTAAGCAACGCCGCAGCCACCGTGGGTAATTCGACCGCCGGCTTGCTCGAAGGCGACAAGCTTACCGTGGAGCAGGCGCTGCGCGGCCTGATGATTCCCTCGGGCAACGACGCCGCCATCGTGCTCGCCGAATATGTGGGCAAGAAGATCGACCCTAAGACCAAAGACGCCGAGGCCACCTTTGTGAAGGCCATGAACGAGCGCGCTAAGAAGCTCGGCTGTACCGGTACGCTTTTTGAAAACCCGCATGGTCTGGACTTTGATGAGTGGGCTGGCGATATGCACTCAACCGCACATGACGTAGCGCTAATGATGCAGGAGGCCATGAAAAACGACACGATCCGCGAGGTCGTAGCGAGCGAGGATTCTTGGATCGAGGTCACGGGCGCCGACGGCACCGACCATTCGCACTCCATGGACACGCATAACTATTTGCTGGGCCAAGATGGCAACATCGGTGGCAAGACCGGCACCACCGACGATGCAGGCTATTGCTTTACGAGCGCCTACAACCGCGACGGCGACGAGATCTACACCGTTATTTTGAACTCCACCACCACCGATCAGCGCTTTACCGATACCGCCACCCTTGCCAACTGGTACTACGACCACAAGGTGACGGTCGCAATCGCCAACACGCAAGAAAAGACCGCCAACGGCAACCCGCTTATGGCGCGCATTAGTCAAACCGACTGGACGGATAAGACAATCGACGCCACGCTCGCCGATCCCACGGCGCAAGCGACCGTGTTTTCTCTTGCCGGCGAGGTGACCGAAAAGGTTAGCTACGACGATCTTTCGGGCACGGTGCATGTGGGCGACAAGGTGGGCAGCGTTACGCTCAAGCAGGACGGCACCAAGATCGCCGTCATGGACCTGGTTGCCGACGAGGAAGGCGCAGGACCGAATCCCATTGAATGGCTGCTCGTGAAGCTCGATCGCTTGGGCCGCCGCATCGACAACCGCCCGCTCACAGCCGAGAGCGAGACCGTAGCCAAGGCTCCTGAGATGTAGGGCGCAAGAATAATAAGTCCACTGAAAGGAGGCGTCCGA
>CABSNS010000306.1:0-2175 GCA_902479105.1 uncultured Collinsella sp.
TGTATAAGAGACAGCTGCGGCAGCGAAAACGGCGGCAAGTTCTGCAGCAACTGCGGAACGCCCCGACCCTAGCCCCTCTATCTGGTAATGAGCGGGGGATCCGCCACCCCCGCATTTGCTTCTATGGGTTTCGTTCGATGAAGGAGGACACCATGAAGACAACGTTCAAAAAGTCCGTACTCGCATTTCTGACATGCGTCCTGGCGCTCGCCTTTGCCCTGACGGGCTGCAGCGGCGGCGGCAAAGACCCCAAGGCCAACTTCGTCGGCAGCTGGCAGTACTCGGGTGGAACCTTGGACGGCGAAGAGCTCACCGATGAGTACATGGATATGCTCAAGGAGTGGGGCCTCAACTGTATCCTGATCCTCGACGAAGACGGCACGGGCGTCCTCGACATGTTCCTTGAGGTCGCTGACCTGAAATGGGAGGCCAAGGACGCCACCACCGTAACGATTACCGCCGAAGATGAGTCGCACGACCTTAAGCTCAAGGACGACAAGCTCGTCCTCGAGGTGGAAGGCGACAAGCTT
This sequence comes from uncultured Collinsella sp., assembly GCA_902479105.1. Classification (GTDB taxonomy): domain Bacteria; phylum Actinomycetota; class Coriobacteriia; order Coriobacteriales; family Coriobacteriaceae; genus Collinsella. Next base: position 531 of record CABSNS010000306.1, read on the forward strand.
ATCTTTACGAAGTCCGACAAGGATCTGTCCGGTACGGTGAAGAAGGATCGCGAGAACGCCGAGAAGGAAGAGGAGATCGATGAGGCCGTCGAAGACGACGATGTCCAGAGTGTCGAAATCTCCCCCGCCGTCACCGTCGCCGATGACGACCTGTGCACCATCACCATCACCGAGAAGTTCAAGGACGACTGGGGCGACATCGGCTTTGTCGTCAACATCACCAACAAGAGCGACAAGGACCTGACCTTCTACGCTCCTTCCGGCAAGACCAACGTCAACGGCACCATGAAGGAACCCTGGTTCTCGGCTCACCTGATGCCCGGCACCAACGCCACCGAGGAATTCACGTTCTCGAGCGGCGAGCTTGACAGCCTTGACGACCTCGTCAATACGACCATCGGCATCGACGCCTACCTGACCGATTCCTATGAGGACGTCGCCTCCTACACCGCGACCATCGCGTAGCGGCACGTAACATCAGCCGCGGATTGGCGGACACATCCGCTCACACCAGACGGGGCCGCAGGAGTTGATCCTGCGGCCCCGCCGCTTTATGCCGATGCGTAACGAGCGCTAGCGCTCCATGTTGGGAACGATGCTGCCCTCCGTTACTGCGCGCACGGCCAGGCGCATGATGTTGTCGTAGCCGGTCTTATTGAGAATCTCCGAGATGCGGCGTTTGATGGTGCCCTCGCTCATAAACAGCTCGGCCGCGATCTCGCGACGGCTCTTGCCCTCGCAGGCAAGGCGCAAAATCGACAGCTCGACATCGTCGAGGGCCGCCGTGCCCGAGAAGATGCTCTCGGGCGGCTTGGGAAACGTGCAGTAACCCGCCAGCGTGGAGCGCATCACGGCGAATAGCTCGTCGATACCGACGTTCTTGTACACAAAGCTGTCGACGCCCGCCTCGCGTGCCTGGTCCACAAAGGTGATTTCGGGCATACCCGTCATGATAATGACGCGGCACTCGGGCAGTTGTTCTTTGATGCGCGCCGCCGCCACGATGCCGTTGGAATCATGCTCGGTGCATACGTCCATCAGTATCATGTCCGGGCGCTCCTTGAGCGCGACACCCAAGGCCTCGGAAGCATCGGCAATGGCGGAAACAACGGTCATATCGGGCTGGTCGCCAACGGAGCGCGCCAGGCTCTCGCGCAGGATGGCCTGGTCTTCGACTATAAGGACGCGGATCATGAACTTCTCCTTTGGACCGTGGCGTTGGAGGCGAGCGGGATGGACACCGTAAGCGTGAAGGGCGGGGCGGTGTGGACTTCCAGGCTGCCGCCCAGATTCTGTGCGACATGCCTCATACCAGGGATACCCGTTCCCTCGCGATACGATACGGGTGCAGGCGCGCCGTCGTTAGAAACGGTCATCCGCGCAACAGCGCCGTCTTCCGACGTCTCCTGCCACAGACGCACGTGGACCCGATGCGCCTGCGCATGCTTGGTGGCATTGGTCGAGGCCTCGCGGATAATCTGCAAAAATGCGGCGGCGGCACGCGCGTCGCTTGGCAGCTCGCCCTCAACATCGATCTGCACGCTCACCAGGCCAAAGGCATGGACGATATCGCCCAGTTGCTCTGCCGGTTCGGTGTCGCCCCCGCCTGTCTCTTATACACATCTCCGAGCCCACGAGACTCCTG
>CABSNS010000307.1:0-2172 GCA_902479105.1 uncultured Collinsella sp.
AATTCGTCGGCAGCGTCAGATGTGTATAAGAGACAGGCCGAGCGGCACGTCATGCGAGCGCAGCGCATCGAGAATGTCCGTCAGGTTGTGCGGGCTCGCTTCGCACGAAAACGTGAGCTGTCCCGCCGTTGCCGAAAGGTCCAGAACGTGCGGCAGGCTTGCGACGGCACCGAGCGCCGCACTCGGAACCTCGCCGACCTCGATTACAATCTTCTCGCCCATCTGAATCATGCGCTTGAGCTCGTCGTTGGTGCCCTGCGCCAGCACGCGCCCGCCGTCCATGATCATGATGCGGCTGCAGATTTGCTCGACTTCCTCCATGTAATGGCTGGTATACACCACTGTGGCGCCCTCGTCGCGCAAGCGGCAGATGCCCTCCAGGATGGCGTTGCGGCTCTGTGGGTCGACCGCCACCGTGGGCTCGTCAAAGAAGATGAGCTCGGGCTTGTGCGCGATGCCGCAGGCGATGTTGAGGCGACGCGCCAGGCCGCCCGAGAGCTTGCCGGGGCGGAACTTGGCAAAGTCGCCCAGCCCGACAAAGTCGATCGCCTCGTTCACCAGCGCGCGACGGTGCTTGCGGTCGTTGACGTAGAGGCTGCAGAAATAGTCGATGTTCTCGCGCACCGTGAGCTCGTCAAACACCGCCACCTGCTGCGGCACCACGCCGATGCGGCGCTTGAGGTCGTAGCGGGCGGGCGCCATGGGCTCGCCGAACAGCTCAATGGTGCCTTTGTCGTAGGCAAGCAGCTGCAAAATGCAGTTGATGGACGTGGTCTTGCCCGAGCCGTTGGGGCCCAGCAGGCCAAAGATCTCGCCGGGGGCGATGCTCAGGTTAAAGTGGTCGAGCGCAATAAGGTCGTCATAGCGCTTGACGAGGTTTTCGACGTGAACGATGTCTGTCATGAGGCGGCCCTTCCGTTGATTGCGGCCCGGTACGATTGCATCATCGCAGGAGCCGCCGGCGCGCACCAGTGAGCTTTGTCACGAGTGCGGGGTCTTTGTCGTGCGGCCTGCCGACGCCCCCGCTTTGCTGCGCGGGAGGAATGTCACGGTTGCGCAGGCGGCCCCTCCACCATGCGCGGCTTCGCGTACAATACCCGTATGAACAGGCTTTTCGACAAATCGATCGTGCTGGCGTGCTGTATTGCGGCCGCCATGGGTCTTGCTGTGGACGCTCACCTGGTCGCGGCGTTTTGCCTTGGCGTTATTGCCACCTCACTGGCCGAGGTCGCACAGGGGGAACGCACCCGGCGCGCAAGCGAGACCGCAAGTTACGCTTACATCATCGCGGCTGTCTTCGTGCCGCCGTTTGTGCCGTTTGCGCCTCTCGCCCTCTATGACATCGCGCGACGCATGCGCCGCGAGCACGCCTGGGTCGCGCTGGGCATTGGCTCCGTCTTTGCTTTTGCGCTCGTCGCGAACCTACGCGCCGACGCGCTCACCGCCCGAACGCTCCTGCTGACCGCCATCCTTTCGGTTGCCGCCACCTTGCTATCGCTACGTACCGCCCAGCTGGAACACGAGCAGGAGCGCATGCGCCGTACCCGCGACGAGCTGCAAGAACGAGCCTTGGCGCTCGAAGCGCGCAACCGCGACCTTGCCGATCGCCAGGACTACGAGGTCGAACTCGCGACGCTCGCCGAACGCGCCCGCATCGCGCGCGAGATCCACGACAATGTGGGCCACCAGCTCACACGCGCCTCACTGCAGACCGAAGCCCTGCGCGTGGTCCATGCCGACGAGCCCGGCGTCGCCGCCGACTTCGCCGACGTCAAACGCACGGTTGACGAGGCGCTCCAGCTTGTGCGCACCAGCGTCCATGCGCTCAACGACAACGCCGTCGACCTTTCCGTGCAGCTCGAACGCATCGTTGAAGGCGCGCGATCGGACGGCGACCCGCAGATTGAGCTTGAAGTTATGACCGAACATGCGCCCGCAAACGTCGCCAACTGCTTTGCGGCGGTCCTGCGCGAGGCGCTCTCCAACACCATGCGCCACGCTTGCGCCCAGACCGTCACCGTACGATGCATGGAGCATCCGTCGTTTTACCAGCTCATCGTTACCGACGATGGGACGGGCGGGACCCAGGCGAGCAGCCGTGGCGTCGCGGAAGGCATGGGGCTCGGCTCCATGCGCGAGCGCGTCGAGGCGCTTGGCGGCACCTTTACCGCC
>CABSNS010000308.1:0-2167 GCA_902479105.1 uncultured Collinsella sp.
GATTACAGGTACTTGCGCCAATCGTCATCGTCTTCATCGTCCTCGGCGGCAGCCTGGGCCTGCTCGGCGGCGCGGGCAGCCGCAGCGCGAGCGGCAACCTGGGCATAGGACTCCTCGTTGCGCTCGGGGAAGTTTGCCAGCACGTGCTCGAACTTGGCAAAATCTTCGTCCCAGCGCGTAGAGGGCACGGCAAAAAAGACCTGCTTGACCTTAAAGTCGCCCGATGCGAGCTCCTTGCGGAAGAGCTCGGCCACGGCCTCGGCGTCAAAGCCGTTGTTGTCGCAGCCCCAAGCGCCCAGCACGAGCTTCTCGCGACCCAGCTCGTCGCAGATGGCAAGCACAAAGCGAATGCGGTCGCGCAGGGCGTCCAGCAGGGCATCGTCACCCACGCGATACTCCTGGCGAGCGCGCTTGGCGTTGGGCGCGGCGGCCACGATCACGTCGGCATACGCATGCACGTGGTTGCGGTCGAAGCGCACCGCGGGCACCACCAGCGCACGGTTGCGGTAAAGCTCGCAGTTGATGTTGCGGCGACGATTCTCGCCGTACCACTTACGCTGCTTATCGAGCACGTTGTACAGGTACGAATCGGCACAGAGCGTGGCCTCCTGACCCAGATAGCCCTGGATGTAGCCGCCGCCCGGGTTGGTGAACGAGGCAAAGGCGAGCACGGCCATGTCGCAGAATTGCGCGTAGCCTCGGCCAATATCCAGAATGACCTGCGTGGCAGAGGCGTCGAGCACGGTGACCTCGGGCAGGACCGGAGCGGGCTCCTCGGCGGCAGGCGCGGACTCGGTCTCCGTGGCCTCCTCTGCGGGTGCAGGCTCGGCCGTAACCTCGGTCTCGGCGGACGCAACCTCAGCGGTCTCGGCCTCGGCGGCCTCAGACTCCTCGGCAACCTGTTCCTCGACAGCGTCGGCCGCTTGGGCCTTGGCCTTCATCGCCGCGACAAAACCGGCAGGCATACCATCGAACTCGCACACGCCAGCAAGCGAACGCTCGATATCCTTGGCGCACGCTTCGGACACAGTTGCCACGTGACGCTCGGCGGCCTTGGCACGGGCCTCGCGCTTGGGATTGGGCTGACCCGCTCGGTTGGACCTGCGGTTACGGTTCCTGTTGTCGACGTCTGCCATAAGTGGTCACCTTTCTCGGTCTCTGCCGCTATCGGCTTTTTCCCATCCATGATACCCCGCCGCGCACAAAAAAGACGGCCCCGAAGGACCGCCTTTCGCATCGATTTACACGCACGGCAAGCACCGCCGCAATTTGCCACTAGTCGCGACGGCCGAGGATGTTCAAAATGCGCAGGAACACGTTGATAATATCCACGAACAGGTTAGAGGCCATGAGCACGGCGTTGGGCAGCGTAGGCGGCACCGTCGTGGCAACATAGGTGTCATAGCCAATAAAGCCAGCGAACACCACAATCACGATCAGGTCGGTGATGGTCTGCGAGACGCCCATGAACATCAGCACGATCTCAACCAGAATAGTGGCGAGCAGAATACCAAAACCGATGCCATACACACGCTGGAAAAACTTGGGGAAGGTCACGCCAAGCGCGCCAAAGACAAAGGTGATGGCGGCCGTGGCGATAAAAGCGGTGTTGATGGTGGGCAGGTCATAGTTGGCAAGGCCAAACGACGCGGTCAGGCCAAAGGTACTCGCAAAGATTACGTAGCCCACAAGGGACAGGCCCACGGACTGCTTGCTGGCGGCGGCCGACATCATAACCATGCCGACGATGGTCAAAATAAACGAGCCAAAGACCAGCGGCAAGGCGGCGCCGCTCATCATCATGCGCGCAAACGACATGGTGCTCGTAAAGTAGGCGCCGGCGCCCATGGCGCAAAAGCCCAAGAAGATCAGGGCAGACATGGTGAGATTGTACGCGCGCGGCGACATCTCCTTGGCGCGGCTTGCGCCGCTCTCGACGGGGCCGTTCTGATAGCCCTGGATATCGTTCATACTTCGTCCTTTCACAAAGCGCCGTGAAAGACGGCGCAGCAGATGACAAGATTCCTGTCATTGTACCCGAATGCCGTACGTCCTTACCTACGGCGCTCGCCCTCGAGCGTGCGATCAAAGGCCCAGACCCACCAACGCATCACGTGTGCCTGCGAGCCGTCCGCCCGCTCGCGCGTCTGGTCCTCCAGATACAACT
>CABSNS010000309.1:0-2164 GCA_902479105.1 uncultured Collinsella sp.
CTCGTGGGCTCGGAGATGTGTATAAGAGACAGCTTCATCGGTGGTCGGAACGCCCTTTGCCTTGTTGTAGGCAAAGATCAAGACGATCGGCACGATAAAGGCGATAAGATTACCAGCCACATACCACACGAGAGTCTCGGGCGTAACGATGAGCAGGCCAAGCACACCGGTCAGACCCTGACCGATAGCGCGCACTTCAAAGAACTTCACGAAGGCACCGCCGCAGCCTGCACCGATGCATGCGCAGATGAACGGAATGATCGAATAGCGCATGTTTGCAGCGAAGATAGCGGGCTCGGAGATACCGACCAGCGTCGGAATAAAGGACGACATGCAGATGTTGCGCTCTTTGGAGTGCTTCTTGTGAATGAGGTACATGCCGATGGCGCCGCCGCCCTGGGCGATGATGGAAACCGACCAGATGGCCTGGATGTAGTTGAAGCCAGTCGTGGCAACGAGGTTGGCCTCGATACCCTGGATGAACTGATGCGTACCGGTAACGACGAGCGGCTGCAGGAACGCGGCGAAGACAAAGGCACCAAAGACGCCCATTCTGTTGTACAGGACATCGATTACGCCAGCGAGGACGTCGCCGATCAGGTTGCCGAGCGGGCCGAACACGGTGAACAGGGCAACGTTAGCAAGAATCAGGGTAACGGTCGGGACAAAGACAAACGAGACGACCTCGGGGATGTACTTCTGGGCAATCTTTTCGACCTTGGCCATAAACCAGGCAGTCAGGATTGCAGGGAACACACCGCCCTGGAAAGCAACCATGGGAATGGATAGCGGACCGAAGTTCCAGTACTCAGCACCCGTCGGGTCCATAACGAACGTGTTACGGTTCATAAGAATCGGGTGAACCATGACGATACCGACGAGGATGCCCAGGATCGGGTTACCGCCAAAACGCTTGACCGCGCTGTACATAACCAGGACAGGCAGGTAGTCGAACGTGGTGGCGATAATGGCAAAGAAGCTTGCGAGGTTCTTGAGGAACTCGCTGTGATCGGCGAGACTGCCCTCCATGCCAAAGAGGCCGTTGGCAACGATCAACGACTTAAGGCCGATGATGATAGCGGCACCGACGAAGGCAGGAATGATGGGGATAAAGATGTCCGAGAACACCTTGAGGACCGAGAAGAACTTGCCTTTCTTGTCCGCCTCGGCACCCTTGACCTCGGAAGCGCTGATCTCCTTAACGCCCGTCAGAGCCATAAACTCATCGTAAACCTTGTTGACGGTACCGGTACCAAAGATGATCATGAGCTGGCCACTGTTGTACAGCACGCCCTTGACGCCATCGATGTTCTCGAGCTCGGCCTTGTTGTATTTGCTCGTATCCTTGAGCACCAGACGCAGACGGGTCACGCAATGCGTGGCGCCCTCGATGTTCTCCAGTCCGCCGACGTTGTCGACGACTTGCTGGGACACTACTTTGTAGTCCATGTTCCTCTCCATTCCCTTACGAAATCATAAAACGTTTTGATGCCATTACAGAGACGCGATCGTTGCATTTGCGCACTTGAGCGTACCGTCGGTGACCGTCAGTGCCACACCCTGGCCCTGCTTATTGCAGAAGCGCGCGTTAAGCGCAACATCATCGACAAAGATGGTCGCGATATCGTCGTCAACGACCAGGCGCACATGATGAGTGCCCTCGCCCTTAAAGAACAACGGACGCTCGAGGCCCATGTTGTTGACCTGGAACCACGGATACTGGGGGGCCGCCGTAAACTCGAGCTTGCCCTCACGCAGGTTGGCGCGGAACTCATAGGCAAGACCGGACTCGGCGTCCTCGGCAAGCTTCACCGAGAAGCCGGCAGCGTCACCGGCGAGCTCGATGTCGGCATCGAGCATATAGGTGGAACCGGCATCCGCGGCGAGCACCTGCTCGACCTTGCCCGACTCGCAGGAAAGCTCAAAGGCCTCGACTGCCTTAGCCTCGCCAAAGGCGCCAAGCATGCTGTCAGGGAGCTTGGTGCCGAGCGTTCCGTCGGCACGCTGAACGATCTCGAGAGGCATAAAGGTGCCACCCCACAGGTAAGAGCTGGGATCGCCACCCTCGTCACGCGTAGGAACCCAACCAAAGAGAACGCGGCGCTCGCCATCAAATGCCTGTCTCTTATACACATCTCCGAGCCCACGAGACTCCTGAGCATCT
>CABSNS010000310.1:0-2149 GCA_902479105.1 uncultured Collinsella sp.
CGTGAAGGTGCGCCTGAAGCAGGAAAAGACTTGGTAATAATATCTTTCAACCTCCCAAGCCGCAAGAATATGCAGCTACAACCTCATGACCTCCACATATGTCCATGCTTACACGGTCCTTCATGCGTATTCCAACCAAATGCTGACCAAGAGCTTGACGGATTCGATAGCAAGATACGCCGCGGCGAGGCAAACCAAATCAAACCGCAGGTCGCCGATTGCAGGGTTGTGGTCGCAAAATGCATACCAGTGGCTCTCCGCGCACACAAAATCCACCGGAACTTAAGTATTTGGAGCAGATAAAACCCCTGTTTGGGCGGGTATCTCGGCATCGCACCCGTCAGTCCACCCCCTTGCGTATTCAGCCAGCACGCGCTCGAGATATGCCAGGACTCCGGCGGTGAAGTAATTAGGCTTGTAATCGGCGTTGCTCGACTTGTTGTTCTTGATCACGACGTTGACCCCAGCGAGCTTCGAGATAGGCGTGTCGTGGCTCGCCGTGATCGCAATGATCTCGTATCCGAGCTCGGCAGCGTGGACGCACGACGGAAACAGGGCCATTCCGCTCTCATTCAAGACCAAAAGCACACCATCGCCCATCGCATCCGCCACGCCATGCCCATACGGCATCGCCGATATCCCCAGCTCGCCCAAGCGGATGAGCATATATTCGAGGCAGATCTCGACATCGCCCACCGAATCGATGAGGACCGTCTCTCCAGCATGGCGCTTAAGAACCGAAACGACCATCTCCACGCTCTCGGCCAACGCCCCCACAGACTCCCCCGAGCCGTGGTAGTGCCTCAGCTGCTCCGTGAAGTCGCTCCAGCTCGCATAGCCCAAGCTCACCGCAGCGCGCGCGACCGTCGAGCGGGCGACACCCGTCGCCTCCGCCGTCTCGCGCACCGTGGGCCTCTTTCCCAGTCGAGCCCTCGACCGTACGTATTCGTACACCCTGCTCTCATTTGCCTTCATCTAAGCCAGCCCCCCACTGAGCCCCGAGTAGACGGCAAATGCCTTCTCGAGCAGTACGATCACTCGAGAAACGAACATATCCGTCTCGAGGCCGTCATTTTGCGCAACCGGGACGACCATATCGGCATCGGTGTCGCTGGCGCGGCGCCTATCGTCCGAGACCACCACGATAAAGAAGCCTGCCCTCCGCGCGGTAGAGAGCATGCCCTTGCCGTAATCGTCCACCTGTCCTCGCCCCTCTCTTCCCGGCAGCTCTTTGTGAAAGTAGAAAAAGGCCACCCCGGGCTCCAGACCACAGGGGTCCGCCATGGCATAGTCGTAGGACGGAGGAACCGATAACCCAAACGACGCGAGCTTGCGGCTCATATACGAGGCGATGAGCGCTGCGCACCGGCGGTCCCCCGAGAAGATGAAGTTGCCCTTGCCCCGGCACTCGAGAAATACATGCGCCAGGCTCCCCGCCTGCGCGTCGGCATCTCCCTCGACGATGCGCCGGGGGAGCAGCAGGGTGTCGCTCGACTGGGCGTTGAGGCGCACGTTGCAGGCAAAGTCGTTGAAACCGCGATATCCGAGCTTTTGAACCGCCTTGATAACAGTCCCTTTTGCCACATGGCACTCCTCAGCGAGCTCTGTGAGCGTAATCTCCTCGTCTTGCGCGACATGTTGCGAGATATGGCGAAACACCGCCCGCTCGAGCTCAGAAAGATGAACCACAACAACACCTCTTTTGCACTCCGAAACGCCAAAAAGCGGCTCCATCCACAAAGGAATAGAGCCGCATCATAACGCACATCTCGAAAAGACGTCCTATTTGACGTCCTATTTGACTACTTAAGCTCGGGCCAGTACTCCTTGTTTGCCGCGATGTAGTCATCGAGCAGGGCGCGGGCCTTATCTGTGTCGTTAACCAGGCGGTTGAGCGTCAGCGCGTCGAGTGCTTTGCGGTAGCTCCCCTCGAGTGCAGCGTCGGCCGTCAGCTTCTCGTAAGCAAACTGGTTCTCCAGCAGGCCTTTCTGGAAGGCCGGGATCTCGCCCACGTTAAGCGGCTCGAGGCCGTTGGTGCCGGCGATGCAGGGAACCTCGACCATGGCGCCCTCGGAGAAATTGGGGATGATGCCGTCGTTCTCGGTCTGTCTCTTATACACATCTGACGCTGCCGACGAATTAGACGGTG
>CABSNS010000311.1:0-2139 GCA_902479105.1 uncultured Collinsella sp.
GCTCTTCCACAGGGGCGGCCCGATCATGCGGCGCAGGTCACCCATCTGCGCCTCCGAAAACCCGCGCGCAGCCAGCGTCTTGCGCGTCGAGGTCATCACCGCCCGACCCGTATCTGCCACCGTGCCGTCGAAATCGAACAGCACGACCGGCCGCCTACATATCTCCAGTGCCTCCATCGGCATTCCTCTTCCCCAGTTGACGATTTCCACACCGACACTTCAAACTGTTGACTATTCAACAATTGAACCTAGTAATGTGGAACGACTCTACTATACTTGTCGCACTTTGCTCTCAGAAGGCGGCGCGCAAGCGCCCCAACGAAAGGTGCAATTATGTCTTTTGCCATCATAACCGACTCCACGTCGGACATCTCCCCCGCCCGCGCCCAAGAGCTCGGCATTTACGTGATTCCACTGCATGTGATTATCGAGGGTGAGGACCTGCTCGACCAAGTGCAGATTACCGCCGAGGAATACGTCGCGCGCATGGCCGGTTCCGAGCAACTGCCGCACACCTCGCAGCCGAGCGCCGGCGAGTTCAAGGCACTCTTTGACCGCGTGCGCGCCGACGGCCACGACAGCGCCATCTTTATCTCGCTGTGCAGTGAGTGGTCTGCCTGCTACGCCAACGCGTGCCAGGTTGCCGATACCCACGAGCTCGACGTGCGCTGCATCGACTCGCGCACCGGCTCGGGTGCCGAGGGCCTGTTGGTGGAGTACGCGCTGGCCATGCGCGAGGACGGCCGCAGCCTGGACGAGACCGAGGCGCAGATCCGCGCGACACTGCCCGACGCCCACCTGCTGCTGATTCCCCGCACGCTCGAGAACCTCATTAAGAACGGTCGCGCGCCCAAACTCGCCGGCCAGCTCACGCAGATGCTCAACATTCGCCTGGCCGTTTCGCCGGAGTGGAAATCGGGCGAGATCAAGGCCATCAAAAAGGGCCGCGGCGCCAAGCGCATCGTTGCCAACACCATGGCCGATTGCCTCGCATTTTTGGCCGAGCATCCGAGCTCCAGTGTGCGTGTGCTCACGACCGGCGCCGCCGAGGAGCAGGAGCTCGTCAGCCAAGCGCTCGCAGGCCAGAATTACGTGGACGCCGGCACCGGCCCCATCGGCTGCACCATCGCCACCCACGTAGGCGTCGACGCCATCGCCATCAGCTACTGCCCCCGCTACCAGCCCATCCACTAGGGGCACCTTTACCACTTGCGGTGAAATAGAGACTGTTTTTGGCTTATCAGCCGCAAATCAATCCCTATTCCACCGCAACTTAGAAGCAGTTCATTTGGGACGGGGCTAAAAAGAGTGGTATGCAACGTTACGCACCGGTCTTTTTAGCCCCGTCCCATTTTGCCTACCCTACATCAGCCCGCTCAGGGCGATGTCGACGGCCTCGTTGAGGTCGTCGGTGATGTGGACGAGGTCTGGATCGAGCGGGCTGATCATGCCGGCATCCATCACCGGGCCGTTGAGCCAGTCGAACAGGCCCCGCCAGTACTCGGTGCCCACCAGCACGAGCGGCATGCGCTTGACCTTGTGCGTCTGCACCAGCGTGAGCACCTCGAACATCTCGTCGAGCGTGCCAAAACCGCCGGGAAATACGATGGCCCCCGAGCTGTATTTGACGAACATGGTCTTGCGCACAAAGAAGTAACGGAAGTCCATGCCGAGGTTCACGTATTTGTTGAGCCCGTGCTCGTGCGGAAGCTCGATACCCAGGCCGACCGACTTGCCGTTGGCGCTCGCTGCCCCCCTGTTGGCTGCCTCCATAACGCCGGGACCGCCGCCGGTGATAACCGCCACACCGCGCTGGGCGATCTTGCGGCCGACCGTGCGCGCCGCCTTGTAGAGCGGATCGGTCTTGGGCGTGCGGGCACTGCCGAAGATGGTCACCGCGGGCCCGAGCTCGGCAAGCGCGCCAAAGCCATCGACAAATTCTGCCTGAATACGCAGCACGCGCCAGGGGTCGGCGTGCAGCCAGTCGGTTGAATCCTCGGGCGCCAGCAGGTTGGCGTAGGTGTTGTCCTTAGGAATCATGGGGCCGCGCATGACCACGGGGCCGCGGCGGTACGTCTCGTCGTAGGCCGGCTCGCCCTCGACGTTCTCATTCTTAATCCTGTCTCTTATACACATCTC
>CABSNS010000312.1:0-2138 GCA_902479105.1 uncultured Collinsella sp.
CGGTAACGTAAAATTCTTTGCGCACTTTGAAAGCTGAACACGCCCAGAAAAAGAGAAAGACATGGCGCGTGCCGTCGGTATGATTTGAGTGTCGAGTTCAATCATGCTAGGAGGCAGGCCATGTCCAACCCAATCGTATCATTCGACGAGCAGGCCGTGAAAGACGAATTACGCGAGCTGGTCAGGAAAACCATCGAGGAGACCATCAACGCAATGCTCGACGAGGAGGCCGACCAGCTCGTCGGTGCCGGGCCCTATGAGCGCACCGATGAGCGCGCGGCGTACCGCGCCGGGCACTACGAGCGCGGCTTCACCACGACGTCGGGCCGGGTCACGCTCAAGATGCCCAAGCTCAAGGGCATGCGCTTCGCCACGGCGGTCATCGAGCGCTACAAAAGGCGCGAGACGTCGGTCGAGGAGGCCATCATCGAGATGTACCTGGCCGGCGTGTCGACGCGGCGCATCGAGGACGTCAGCGAGATCCTGTGGGGCGCGGGCGTTTCCGCCGGCACGGTCTCGAACCTCAACGACAAGGCTTTCAAGGCGGTCGAGGAGTGGCGGTGCAGGCCCCTGGCCTGCGAATACCCGTACGTCTACGTCGACGGCATCTACCTGAAGCGCAGCTGGGGCGGCTCCTACGAGAACGTCGCCGTCATGGTCGCCATCGGCGTGAACGAGGACGGCTACCGCGAGGTGATCGGGTGCGCCGAGGGCTTCACCGAGTCGGCCGAGTGCTGGCGCGATTTCCTGTCGTGGCTGAAATCGCGCGGGCTGCGCGGCGTTCGCATGTTCGTGGGCGACAAGGCCGCCGGCATGGTCGGCTCGATCGCCGAGGTGTTCCCGAAGGCAAAATACCAGCGCTGCACCGTGCACTTCTACCGCAACGTCCTCGCCAAGGTCCCCAAATCGAAGCGCTCCCAGGTCGCGGCCATGCTCAAAGCCATCCACGCCATGGAGTCGCGCGAGGCCTCGGCGGCCAAGGCCGAGTCGGTGGCCGCCGAGCTCGAGTCGATGAAGCTGAAGGAGGCCGCCAAGGTCGTGCGTGAGGGCTTCGCCGAGACGCTGACGTACTGCGCGATGCCCCGCGAGCATTGGCGGCGCATCCGCACGAACAACGCGATCGAGCGGCTCAACAGGGAGATAAGGCGCAGGACCCGCGTGGTCGGCACCTTCCCCGACGGCAAGTCCGCGCTCATGCTGGTGGCCGCCCGCCTGAAGTACGTCGCCGACAGCGAATGGGGATCGCGCCGCTACCTGGACGTGTCGCTTCTCAAGGAGCAGTCATGCTGACGGCTGGCTGAATTTGCGCAAAACTATTGACGGTACCTGAGGATTCCATAAATGCCCGCGCCTTCGCTACAAGTTCGCCTCAGTATGCATCAGAATGCCAGAGGACCATCGCATTCCGCGCAAAGCAGCGCCTGATGCCCTCGTTAGAGCGCTTCGAGTTTCTCCTCAATAGCAGCGGCGATCCCTTCGGCGTCGAGGCCGAGCTCATGCATAAGGAAATCGGGGGCGCCTTGCATGATGTAGCGGTCGGGAATGCCCAGCGTGAGCACGGGCACCTTCGCGTCCTGGCGCGCAAGCTCGGCGAGCGCCTCTTCCCCGACACCGCCTTCGACAACACCGTCTTCCACCGTCACTACGAGACGGGTTTCGGCAGCCCGGCGAATCGCCTTAGTATCGAGTGGCTTCACCCAACGCATGTCGACAACGCGAACGGACAGGCCCGCTTCTTCAAGCGCAGCCGCAGCCTCGTTCGCAGGCTCAACCATATTCCCGAACGCAAGGATAGCAACATCGGACCCTTCCCTCACCAGGCGAGACACGCCAGGCTCGTAGGTTTCGGGCTTGTCGGGGACAGGCACGCCGCACGCCTCGCCTCGCGGATAGCGCACCGCAAACGGCCCGCCGAGCACGAGCGCGGTATGAAGGGAATTCACGAGTTCCGCCTCGTTGGAGGGTGCAAGCACTCGCATATTGGGAACCATGCGCGTGTAGACCAAGTCGAACATGCCGTGGTGCGTCGGCCCATCGGCGCCCACCAAGCCTGCGCGGTCGATAGCGAACACAACGTCGAGGTTCATGAGGGCGTTGTTCACGATGAGCTGATCGATGGCGCGCTGCAGGAACGTAGA
>CABSNS010000313.1:0-2119 GCA_902479105.1 uncultured Collinsella sp.
TCCCAGCTGGGCGTGGTGTTGGTGGAGTAGCGCGAGTGGACGAGCGCCACGGCCGTTTTGACGGCGGCGTCGTTGAGGTCGATGAAGAAACGGCGCATCTGCGTGGCCACAAGCATGCCCTTGTACACGATGGTGCGCGAGCTCATGGAGCACACATAGAAGATCTTGTCGCGCAGGGCGAACTCAGCGTCGGCCTTCTTTTCGATGGTGCGGCGGCACACGTACAGGCGACGCTCAAAGGCATCGCCGGCGGGCGTGTCGTCCGGACGGCCCAGGAAAGCCTGCAAGATGGTGGGCATGCAGGCGCGGGCTGTCTCGCCCAGGTCGTGCGGGTCGACCGGCACCTCGCGCCAAAAGAGCAGCGGCACGCCGGCCTCGGCGCAGCCCTCCTCAAACACGCGACGGGCATCCTCTACGCCCTTGTCGTCCTGCGGGAAGAACAGCATGGCCACGCCATAGTCGCCCTCTGCCGGCAGAATCTGGCCGCACTTTTGAGCCTCTTTACGGAAAAAGTGATGCGGAACCTGGAACAGGATGCCAGCGCCGTCGCCGGTGTTCTTCTCGAGTCCCGTGCCACCGCGGTGCTCCAAGTTGACCAGAATGGACAGTGCGTCGTCCAGGATCTGGTGATGGCGCTCACCGTTGATATCGGCAAGCGCGCCGATGCCACATGCATCGTGGTCGAATTCGGGGCGATAAAGGCCCTGCTGCTGAGCGGAATCTGCCTGCATCGCGATCCTCCCCTAGATATTAGACAGTCAGTTGAATAGGCATACTAGGAGCATCGCCGGCCCGTTGTGTTTCCCGCCCGTTTCGAAACAATCGCGTAACGCACGCCCTACGAGTGGACACCGCCGACCTCAAGGACGACGACAAGGCCCCCAGGTTCGACCTGTAAGCTCACCGCTTCAAACATCTCAATCTGTAACAGTAAGACCCAATTTCGACGACTAACTGTTACAGATTGAGATTTTCTGCAGGACAGTTTTGGTTTGTCTCGATCTGTAACACGAAGGGCCGGTTTTTGCAGCTAACTGTTACAGATCGAGATTTTCCATAGGACCATTTCTTCCCGTCTCGATCTGTAACACCTAGGTCCAATTTCCATCCCTAGTTGCTACAGATCAAGACATTTCGGCAACTCCTTTCCCCATCCTATTCAAATACAACAATTTTGTTAGTCTCGGTTAACCTTTAAGCCTAAAACGGGTACCCTTTACGGCGTCAAACAAACGGCACGCAGGAGTGCACCATGCTCAACCATCTCAAACAACACTTTGGTTCCCGGCGCACCGGTGGTCACGGAGGCCTAGACATTGCGCGGCATATCGGCCCCGGGCTGCTCGTGACCGTCGGCTTTATCGACCCGGGCAACTGGGCCTCCAATATGGCCGCGGGCTCGCAGTTTGGCTACGCGCTGCTGTGGATCGTCACGCTGTCCACGATCATGCTCATCGTGCTGCAGCACAACGCGGCACACCTGGGTATCGCAACGGGCACCTGTCTTGCCGAGGCCACGACACGTTACCTCCCCCGCTTCGTTGGACGCACGGTGCTCGCCAGTGCCTATCTCGCGACCATCGCCACCGCCATGGCCGAAGTCTTGGGTGGCGCGATTGCCCTTCAAATGCTCTTTGGGCTGCCCGTACGTGCGGGCTGCGTCATCGTGGCCGCGGCATCGATGGCAATGCTCATGACGAGCTCCTACAAGCGTGCCGAGCGCTGGATCATCGCCTTCGTCGGCGTGGTAGGACTCTCGTTTTTGGCCGAGCTTGCGCTAGTCAAGGTCGACTGGCCGCAAGCCGCCGCAAGCTGGATCACGCCCAGTATGCCCACTGGCTCTGCCGCGATTATCGTGAGTGTCCTGGGTGCGGTCGTTATGCCCCACAACCTTTTTCTGCACTCCGAGGTCATCCAATCCATGCACTTCGAAGGCCAAGGCGAGCAAGTTATCGAGGAACGTCTGCGCTACGAGTTCTTCGACACGCTCTTTTCGATGGGCGTGGGCTGGGCAATCAACTCGGCCATGGTCATCCTGGCCGCAACGACCTTCTTTGCGCACAGCATTGTCGTAGACGACCTCGCCGTCGCAGCGGCCACGCTCTCCCCCATCTTGGGC
>CABSNS010000314.1:0-2100 GCA_902479105.1 uncultured Collinsella sp.
GCCGCGCGGCAAGGAGATATATTGCCAGACCGGAGGGGTCCCGGGGGCGGGAATCTGGGCGTACACATTTCCTACACAGTTTGGGATTCTCAGCTGTATTTGTCAGCAATGGAGAGGGGACCTCGTTTCCGAGATCCCCTCCTCTGTCTATCTATAGAAATAGGCTTTCAAAGCCTTAGGCCAGCAGCCTGCGACCGGACTCCTCAATCGCGTCAAGTGCTGCATCTGCCTCGGCGGCATCCGCGCCCTTAGCGAAGATGTACAGCTTAATCTTGGGCTCGGTGCCGGAAGGACGAACAATACCCTTGTTGCCGCCCTCGAGATCGAACTCAATAACATTAGCCTTCGGCAGGCCGTTCACGCAGGTGTTGTAATCCACGACGGCCTCGATCTTGGAACCAGCGAGCTCCGCAGGCGGGTTCTCGCGCAGACCGGCCATGATGCCGGCCATCTTTGCCGCACCCTCAGCACCCGGATAGCTCAGCGAAATCGTCTTATTGTGATAGTAGCCATACTTCTCATACAGCTCGTGCATCGCATCGGCGAGGTTCTTACCCTGCAGCTTGTAATACTGAGCCATCTGGCAAATCAGCAGCGAAGTGCTCACCGCGTCCTTGTCGCGTACGTGATCACCGGCCAGATAGCCGTAGCTCTCCTCAAAACCGAAGATAAAGCGATCGACTTCACCAGCATCGGAAAGCGAGGTAATGATGTCACCGATGTACTTGAAGCCCGTCAGGCAACGACGGAGCTCAAAGCCATACTCCTCGGCCAAAGCATCGACCATGGCGGAAGAAACAATGGTAGTAACCGCGACCTTCTTGGTGAGGTCCTCGCCGCGGGCGGCACGGGTCTTGCAAATATAGTCGAGCAGCAGGACGCCCATCTCGTTACCGGTCAGCAGCAGGTAGTCATCACCATTCTTGACAGCAACGCCAACACGGTCGGCATCGGGATCCGTTGCAAGCAGCAGATCAGGGTGAACCTGCTCGCAGAGATCGATGCCCTTCTGCATGGCCTGACGAATCTCGGGGTTAGGATACGGGCAGGTCGGGAAATCGCCGTTAGGCTCCTTCTGCTCGGGAACAACCGTGACATCGGTGATGCCAGCGCGCTCGAGCACCGTCGTGACGGGGATGAGGCCGGTGCCGTTGAGCGGAGTATAGACGAGCTTAAGCGGGGCGCCAGCGATCTCCTCGGCAGAAAGGTTGGTCACGCCGCGGGCGAGAACGGCGTCATAATAACGTTCGAGGCACGAGTCGTCGATCCATTTGACCAGACCCTGCTCAAGAGCCTCATCAAAGTCCATGGACTTCACGCCCGTAAACGTATCAGTCTCGGCAATAGCCTTAGAAATTGCATCGGCGGCCTCACTGGTGATCTGGCAGCCGTCGGGGCCATAGGCCTTATAGCCGTTATACGGCGCCGGATTATGGCTAGCGGTCATGCAAATGCCACCGGAGCACTTAAGGTCACGGACGGCCCAGGAAAGCGTCGGCACGGGAGAGATCTTTGGATACACGAGGGCCGTCACGCCGTTTGCTGCAAGAATGGCAGCCGTCGTCTTAACGAACAGCTCGCCCTTATTGCGGCTATCGCGAGCGATGGCGACCGTCGGATGCTCGAAGGTCGCATTAAGATAGTCAGCAAAACCCTGCGTCGCGCGACCAACCGTAAAGATATTCATACGGTTAGTGCCTGCACCGATAGTGCCGCGAAGACCGGCGGTACCGAAGGCGAGATCTTGGAAGAAAGCATCGGTGATGGCGTCTTCGTCACCCTGCTCCTTCATCGTGTTGAGCTCAGCGAGGAGCTCCTCGTCCTTGACATTGGCAATCCAAGTATCAAGCAGCTCATGAACATCTGCCATGTGAGTCCTTCCGTCACAATCAATAAAACAACCCGTGTAAAACAGGACAAGCGCATCAGCGCGCTAAAGAAAATATTAGTCCATTGAGAACAGAGAACCGGCCACAGAACGGTGAACGTTTATATTCACCGGTGGATGATTGGATTGATTTAATTGCTTAGTGAATGCCGCCTTTAACGCAAAAAAGGGGGAGGCCGCGAGGCCTCCCCCTTCTTCAGTCTGGATGACGG
>CABSNS010000315.1:0-2084 GCA_902479105.1 uncultured Collinsella sp.
GGGCTCGGAGATGTGTATAAGAGACAGTCCTTCGGCCCTGTCCGCCTTCATGGGCATTACCGAGCCTGCCATCTTTGGTGTGAACCTGCGCTTCTTTAAGCCCTTCATCGCCGGCTGCATCGGCGGCGGTTGCGGTGCCCTGGTCTGCGCGCTCACCTCGCTGGCTGCCTCCGGCACGGGCGTTACCGGTATCTTCGGTATCCTGCTGTGCCTGGCCCAACCCGTGCAGTACGCGATCATGTTTGCGGTCGCCGCGGTCGTGTCCTTTGCCATCTCGTTTGTCCTGTACAAGGACGAGCCCAAGGCTTCCGAGCAGGCCTAAGAGCTTTTGATTGAGGGGTGCCCGCGGGTTGTATGCTCGCGGGCGTTTCCCGTATCTGGTGCCTATCTTTGGCGCCTTGTAACTTTCGATCCGTTAGGACTTTGATATGTCTAATGCACTTGGTCGCGACCTTGCAAAGTTGGTTGCCGCTGTTGACGCCGCCGCCTCTGAGTGCGGTCATGGCGTGTATGGCCAGCACTTCCATATTATGCCGCCGGCGGGTTGGCTCAACGACCCCAACGGTCTCTGCCAGGCGGGTGGCGTGTTCCATGCCTATTTTCAGTATGCGCCGTTTGATGTCGAGGGCGGCGTTAAGGCCTGGGGCCATGCGACGAGCCGCGATCTTATGACGTGGGACTACGTTGGCGCCCCATTGCTGCCCGACGAGCCGTTCGATTGCCATGGCGTGTATTCGGGCTCCGCGCTTGCCGAGGACGGTCGCATTCGCGTACTTTATACGGGCAACGTTAAGCTTTCCGATTCGGACGGGACGTACGACTACGTCAATACCGGCCGCCGCGCCGATACTGTTTATGTCGAGAGCGTTGATGGCCTTGCCGGTCGGGAGTTCAGCCAAAAGCGCGTGGTGCTGGCGTCTGAGGATTATCCCGAGGATTTGACCTGCCACGTGCGTGACCCCAAGGTGTGGCGCGATGATGATGGGCGTTACCACATGGTGCTGGGCGCGCGTCGTCGCGTGGACGGTCCGCATGTCGATAGTCGATTTTGCGCCATGCACGGCGAGGGTGCCGGGCGCGATGTGGGTGAGATCCTGGTGTATGGCTCGGCCGATATGCTGAGTTGGGAGCTCGAGAGCCGTGTGTCTACGCCCGAGCGCTTTGGCTTTATGTGGGAGTGCCCCGGCTATATCGAGCTCGATGCGAATGGCGATACCGCTGCATTTTTGTCGTTCTCGCCCCAGGGGCTCGAGGGCGGTCGTTGGGACCGTGGCAACGTATACGCTGCTGGCTACATGCCAGTAACGGGCGACATTACCGGTGGTGACGGTGCCTATGAGCTGGGCGAGTTCCGCCTGTGGGACGCTGGTTTTGACTTCTATGCTCCGCAGGAGTTCACGGCCGAGGACGGTCGCCATATTCTAATCGGCTGGATGGGCATGCCTGATGAGCCGACCTATGGCAACGCACCCACTGTGGTGTGCGGCTGGCAGCACTGCATGACGGTGCCGCGTGAGCTTACAGCCGGTGCCGGCGGCGTAGTGCTGCAGCAGCCGGCTCGCGAGATTGAGCACCATTATGCCTCGGTGCGTGTGGGGGCGGGCTCGTTGGAGGTTGCCGGCGATACCTGCTTTGACGTTGTTGTTGACGGTGTCGATGGCGCGTTTACCGCGACCGTTGATGACGAGCTGAAGCTGGAGTTTGTGCCCGCCGAGGGCGAACTGCCCTCGCGCTTTGAGATGCGATTTACCGATGAGGGTCGCGCTTCTGCCGGCTGCGGTCGTACCGTGCGTTGGGAGCCCGTCGACGAGGTTCGTAACGTGCGCATTGTCGGCGATGTCTCGTCGGTCGAGGTGTTTGTGAATGATGGCTCGCTCGTGTTTTCGACGCGCATCTATCCCGAGGCCTATGGCGTGACCGTTGATGCTCCGGGCACGAGCGTGAACTATCACACGCTCAACATCTAAGCGATTCGTCGCATATCGGCGCTATACTGCAGCCGTTGCCCACGATGCGGGGAACACCCGCATCGTGGGCTGTCTCTTATACACATCTCCGAGCCCACGAGACTCCTGAGCATCTCG
>CABSNS010000316.1:0-2077 GCA_902479105.1 uncultured Collinsella sp.
GACAGATCAAGAAGGCCTGGAAGCTGATGGCGGCCGTAAGGCCCGTGGCACTAAAGGCTGCGAGGTCGGATTTAGCGCGGGCGGCCGTGGTGAGGCCACGCACGGCAAAGAGCATAAACAGGATGAGCACGGCGCCGCCGCCCAAAAGGCCCATCTCCTCGCCGATAGCCGAGAAGATAAAGTCGGACTCGACGACAGGGATGTTGTTGGCCATGCCGTTGCCGATGCCAACACCGACCAGACCGCCATCGGCAAGCGAGAAGAGCGACTGGACGATCTGGTAGCCCTGGCCCTGGGCGTCCTTAAACGGATCGACCCAAACCTGGAAACGTACCTGAACGTGCGACAGGAACTTGTAGGCGCCCACGGCTCCGACAGCTAAGAGCGCAAGGCCGATAACGACATACGAAAAGCGCCCCGTGGCAACGTAGAGCATCAGCAAGAAGATGGTGTAGAACAGCACAGCCGAACCCAGGTCGCGTTCGAAGACGACGACGAGCAGGCACACACCCCACACGGCAAACAGCGGCAGCAGCAGTCGCAGACGAGGGATCTTAAAGCCCAGGATCTTGCGGTTGGAGATGGAGAGCAGCTCGCGGTTCTCGGCTAGGTAGCCGGCCAGGAACAGGACGATAAAGACCTTGGCGAACTCGCCAGGCTGGATGGTAAAGCCCGCGATGCGAATCCACAGCTTGGAGCCCGAGATCGTGGTGCCGATAAAGATGGGCAGCATCAGCAGGATGATGCCGATAATGCCAAAGGTGTACTTGTAGCGCATGACCACGTCGAGGTTTTTGACCAGTGCAAGCGTTCCCACCATCAGGGCCACCGAGACAAACAGGATGATGAGCTGTGAGATGGCGAGAGCGGGGGCGAGACGCGTCACGAACGTGATGCCGATGCCCGAAAGTATAAATACGATGGGTAGGATGGCGGGGTCGGCGCCGGGCGCCAAGATGCGCACGGCGATATGTGCCGCGGCGAAGGCGGCAAAGAGGCCGATCGGCACGGCGAGCGTCTCAAAGGAGATGGCAGCGCCCGCGGTGAGGACGTACATCGCATACAGCAGGATGACGGGGAACGCCGAGGCGATGAGCAAGAGCAGCTCGGTGTTGCGGCGACTCATAAGCGGCACTCCCTTTCTAGTTCTTATCGGAGGCTTCGGCCTCGGCGGACTGTTCGGCGGTTTTCTCGGAATCTGATTCGGAGGTCGATCCCTGATTGGTGTTGTCGCGAATCGTTTGCGCGTCGATCACCTGGCGGGTCTGCTCCTCGTCGATCTGGTGGCGGTACTTGGATATCGTGTCCTGCGCATCGTCGACACTTGTTTGCGGAATGCCCGCCTTGAGGCGGTTTTGCGTGTCTTCGGGCAGGTCGGATAGCTTGATGCTGGTTTCGCTTTCGAGCCAGTGGAGCTTGAGTCCGAGCGGCTTGCCGGGCAGGCCGCGCCAGACGGCGACATTGCCCTGGTAGGTACCCAGGTAGTACGAGCCGGTGACACCCGTGTAGGCCCAGATGCCAGCTGCCAGCACAAAGACGAGGGCCAGAATGGCGGCGATAGTAATGTTGCGGCGACGCACGCGCTGCGCCTCGCGCATAACGCCATCGTCAACCAGGTCAACGACTACTACGGTCACGTTGTCGTGGCCGCCGGCAGCAAGCGCCGCGTCCACTAGGTTGTCGACGCAGATTTGCGCGGTTGAGGACTGCGTGGCGATGTTCTCGATATCGCTATCGGGAATCATGCTCGAAAGGCCGTCGGAGCACAGGATCAGGCGATCGCCTTCCTCGATATGCAGAGTGAAGTGGTCGGCATACATGGCGGGGTCCGAGCCCAGTGCGCGGGTGATGACCGAACGGTTGGGGTGGACGCGAGCCTCGTCTGCCGTGATCTCGCCGGCGTCCACGAGCTCCTCCACGTAGGAGGGGTCGCGGGTCACGCGGATGAGCGTGCCCTCGTGGAGCAGATAGGCGCGAGAGTCGCCCACGTGGGCGATGGCGAGCGTGTCGTTTTCGATGTAGGCGCAGGTGGCTGTGCAGCCCATGCCGGGCTTGCCCAGGCCGTTCAGGGCCGCCT
>CABSNS010000317.1:0-2075 GCA_902479105.1 uncultured Collinsella sp.
CGTGGGCTCGGAGATGTGTATAAGAGACAGAGTTTGGCATCCAGCTCGATACCGAGGAGAACCCCAAGACGGTCGGCGAGTTCGCCGATACGGTCGAGGCGGCATTGGAGAAGTAGAGATGCTCAAGACTCCTCTCTGCGATCTGCTCGGCATCGAAAAGCCCGTGTTCCAGGGCGGTATGGCCTGGATTGCCGACGCCTCGCTGGCATCGGCCGTGTCCGAGGCAGGCGGGTTGGGAATCATCGCGGCCATGAATGCCGACGCCAACTGGCTGCGCGATCAGATTCACGAGCTGCGCACCAAGACGGATAAGCCCTTTGGCGTGAACGTCATGCTCATGAGCCCGTTTGCCGACGAGGTTGCACAGGTTGTGATCGATGAGCAGGTGCCCGTTGTGGTGACTGGTGCCGGTAATCCCACCAAGCACATGAAAGCTTGGAACGATGCGGGCATCAAGGTCATCCCCGTTGTGGCTTCGGTGGCGCTCGCCCGTCTCGTGGCGCGTCGTGGAGCCACAGCGGTTGTTGCCGAGGGCACCGAATCGGGCGGCCATATTGGCGAGACCTCGACGATGGCACTGGTGCCGCAGGTCGTCGATGCGGTCGACATTCCCGTAGTGGCTGCCGGCGGTATTGCCGACGGCCGTGGCGTGGCGGCCGCCTTTATGCTGGGCGCTGCCGGCGTCCAGGTGGGTACGCGCTTTCTCGTTGCAAATGAGTGCACCGTCTCGGAGCAGTACAAGGAGATGGTCCTGAAGGCCAACGACACTTCGACGCGTGCGACCGGCCGCTCGACGGGACATCCGGTGCGCGCCCTCAAGAGCCCCTTCACCAACGCCTACGCCAAGAGCGAGGCGGCGGGCGTAGGTGTCGAGGAGCTCGGGGCCATGGGCACGGGCGCCCTTCGCAAGGCCGCCAAGGACGGCAATTACGAAGAGGGTTCGTTTTTGTGTGGACAGATTGCCGGCATGGTTAGCGAGCGCCAGAGCGCACGCGAAATCGTTGACGATCTGGTCGATGGCGCCGAGCGCGTCCTGAAGGGTGCGTCCGCATGGGTAGCGTAGCGTTTCTGTTTGCCGGTCAGGGTGCCCAACACACCGCGATGGGCGTCGACCTGATCGAGACATCGCCGGCGGCCGCCGAGGTGTTCACCATTGCCGACGAGGTGCGCCCGGGGACCAGCGAGCAGTGCCGGAGTGCCTCCAAGGAGGAGCTGTCACAGACCGAGAATACGCAGCCTTGCGTGTTCGTTCATGACCTGGCAGCGGCTGCCGCACTGCGCGAGCGCGGCGTGGTGCCTGCCGCCTGTGCGGGATTCTCGCTGGGCGAGGTCGCCGCGCTCACCTTTGCAGGAGCGTTCGATACGCGAGCGGGCTTTGAGCTCGTGTGCGAGCGCGCGGCGCTGATGGCCGCGGCTGCCGAGCGCCATCCGGGCGGTATGCGCGCCGTCATCAAGCTTGATGCGGCGCAAGTCGAGAACCTGGCTGCGCAGGCCGGCGAGGACTGCTGGCCGGTCAACTACAACAGTCCGCAGCAGACGGTTGTTGCCGGAGCGCCCGAGGCGCTGCAGGAGCTCGACGCCTTGGTAAAAGAGGCTGGTGGCCGGGCCATGAAGGTCGCGGTGTCGGGTGCATTCCATAGCCCCTATATGGCCGAGGCGACTGAGGGTCTGGCGACGTATATCCAAGCCGGCCACGCGCCGTCTCCGCTGCTGATTCCGGTGATGGCAAACATGACGGCGGCGCCCTATCCGGCGGACCCGCGAGTGACATCGGGTGTCTTGGCCAACCAGGTGAGTCATGCCGTTCGCTGGGTCGACACGCTGCATGCTCTGCAGGATCAGGGCATCGACACGTTTATTGAGGTCGGCCCTGGCAAAACGCTGTCGGGCCTGGTCAAGCGTACGCTGAGCGACGTTCGCGTGTATTCGTGCGAAACGGCCGAGCAGGTCGCAGCTATTGCCGACGAGCTCGCATAGTCCACAGGGCTGTAACCCGAAAGGAATGACATGGGCAACTTGAACAACGGCTGTCTCTTATACACATCTGACGCTGCCGACGAATTAGACGGTGTAGA
>CABSNS010000318.1:0-2066 GCA_902479105.1 uncultured Collinsella sp.
AGATGCTCAGGAGTCTCGTGGGCTCGGAGATGTGTATAAGAGACAGGTATCGCCCTGGGCCAGGCCTTGGGCCGTTCCCGCCAGCACGGCGCTCACGGCAAAGGCGTACGGATCCGAGGTCGCCTGGTCTTTGCCAAGTTTGGTCTTCTCGATTGTCGCGGTGCCCGCACCGGGAAAATCGATCGTCGCCTTAACGCTTTGGCCATGCACGGGAATTTTCAGCTTGTAATCCATCGCCCACTCATTGGGGTGCGGGGCACCCAGGGCCTTGTCGTTAGCGGTCGAGCGCATGGTGCCGGCACAGAAGTCGTAGTCGTGCTCTTCCCACAGCTCGCGCGTGGTGTAGCGTTCGTCATCCCACGGACCATAGCCATCGCCCTTGATGATGCCGTCGCCGCCAAACGAGGGGATTTTCTTTTTGGCAGGGTTGCCCTGGCTGCTGCCGTTTAGGCTCACGCTCGGCTTAAAGTAGCATTCGGTAACCGTGGCGTCACCCTTGTTGGCGCGCGCAGCAATACCGCCCAGGTTCACATCGTTTTGAATGATGGGGATCACGGCGATGGGATTATACTGACGCGAGCTCAAGTCACCCGCAAAATGGCTTCGGACGAGCTCGTTGCCCTTTTCGGTTAGAATACGACCCGCCAAGCCACCCGTCCACGCGCGCGTCACGGCGACGACGCCCACGTACGACGCGGCATAGCTGTAGCACTGCGCCGTCGAGAAGCAGTCGATAATCTTGGCGTCACCCGCCATACAGCCCACAAAACCCGAGGCATACACGTTGTTGCCGCCCAGGGCGCCAATGGCCACGTCGTACTTATTGGTGACGTCGGTCATGCCAATCGAGCCATCGTCTTTGCGCGTAGGCGTAACGCGGCAGTACTCAATCGTCGAATTTGTAACGTAGCCGGCAAACGCCGCCATATACAGACCCTCACCGCCGAGCGCCTGCACGCCCGAGGTCGTGTTGTTAACGGCGCGGCCACCACGTACCTCGCAGTTATAGAGGGTACAGCCGTCGAGCTCGCCGGCGATGAGACCGCCCTCAAAGCCTGCGTTGGTAATGAGGTTGAGAGCATTGTTGGCGCAGGTCACGTGCAGCGTGCTCTCCATGACCATAACGTTTTCGAAACGCGTTTTGACGGCCTTGCCCACGATAATGCCACCGCGGAAGTCCGCCCACACGTTGGCGTCCTTGACCAGGAAGTTTTTGATGGTGGCGCCGTTGGTCTCGGCAAAAAATCCCGTATCGCGCTCGGGGTCAAAAGCGTCTTTATCGTAGTTCAGGCCCTCAACGGCGTGGTTTTGACCATCGAACACGCCCTTAAACGGATGCTCCTTGTTGCCAAACGACAGATGCTTAACGGTGTCTGCAACGATGGTTTTCATGTCGTCGCTGTCGAGCTCAATGTCGTTATCGAGATAAACGTGCCAGCCGGACGTATCGCGCTCGCGCGACAGCGCCACACACGACAAAAAGTCAGCCTCGTTTTTGATGTGGAATTCGATTTTGGCCTCGGGCACATCCTCGGCATGCACCACCGTTGGCAGCGCCATAACGCAGTAAAGGGCAATCGCTGCGACGGCAACCAGCCTGCTAAGCATACCCCGGTTCATATTCTTGATCTTCATAGGCTAGTTCGCCTCCGGCCAGCCCGCGACGTCAAGCACGTCGAGGACGGTATCGCTTGCCTGCTGGTTTTTGGCCTGCACGGCCTGAACATCGATATCGAGCCTGAATGAGCCGCCGCGCGCGGCATCGTGGTAGTCGCCCACAAAGCGCAGCGAGTCCATGAGGCTTTCCGTCATGGCGCCGGGGTCGAGCATGCCGCCACGCCCGGCCAATCCACGGTAGTAGTACCACCCATCGCCGCCGTCGATCCACGGGGACCCCGCGTACGCGTTCACATGAAACGCAACGCTGCCCGAGGCATCCGCACTCGAACCGTCGGGTGCCATTGACGTCATGCGTAGACGAGCGCGAACGTACTCAGGCTGCGCGCCGGCGTTCTCCACGCGCACAATGCGGCTGATGTCAGAGCCACTGGCCTTGGTGTCGGGAT
>CABSNS010000319.1:0-2060 GCA_902479105.1 uncultured Collinsella sp.
TATGGCCGCGCTGCCCGTGGACGGCATCATTATCGGCATGAGCCGCATGGCGCCCGATTTTGAGACGTTTGATCCACTGCCGGGCATTGGTACGGTCATTGTTACCATGTACGCGCATCCGCGGGTGACCACGGTCGATTCCGACCATTACGGCTGCTCGTTATTGCTTATGGATCACCTGTTTGAGCTGGGGCACGAGCAAATTCGCTATATTGGTGGCCCGTCGTTCTCGGTCGACGAGCAATTTCGTCGCGCCGGTTGGCAAGATGCACTCGAGCGTAAACACATCGAGCCGGCAGAGCCGCTCGAGGGCGACTGGTCTGCCAACAGCGGCTACGAGGCCGGCAGGTACCTGGCCGAGCACGATCGCACCATGACGGCGATCTATGCGGCAAACGACCAGATGGCAAATGGCGCGATTGCAGCGCTGCGCGATAGCGGTCTGCGCGTGCCCGAGGACGTGAGCGTGGTGGGCGTCGATGACTCGCTCGATGATTTTGTAGCACACAACGAGCTCACGACCGTTCGATTCGATTTGCATCAGCGTGGGCGCGAGGTATTCGAGCATGCGGTTCCCGAGGCGGGTACGGCGGGCAAAACCGTTGCCATTCGTATTCCCGGCCAGCTCATTATTCGACATAGCACGGCAGCGCCGCGCGTATAGTTTTTGCAGGTCAACGGCGGTATATTCCGCCTCAATAACAATCGATAAGGATGCTGGCAGATAGCCGTGGCTATGAAGACGAGTGTTATGATAGACGGGTTCTTTTGTCTATCTAGGAGGCTTTGCCTGATGGAGATCACCAAGGATATCCGCTACATCGGTGTCGACGATCACGACATTGACCTGTTCGAGGGCCAGTACGACGTGTCCGAGAACGGTATGGCATATAACAGCTACGTTATCTTGGGCGATAAAATCGCTGTCGCCGATTCAGTCGACGGCGGTTTTGTTGACGAGTGGCTCGGCAACCTCGAGGCCGCGCTCGACGGCCGTACGCCCGACTACCTGGTTGTCCATCACATGGAGCCCGATCACTCCGCCGGCATTGCCGCCTTTATGGAGCGCTATCCCCAGGCGCAGATCGTGGCTAGCATGGGCGCCTTCCGCATGATGGTCAACTACTTTGGCACCGACTTCCCCGAGCGCAAGATGGTCGTCAAAGATGGCGACGTGCTCGACCTGGGCGGCCACAGCCTGACGTTTGTCGGTGCTCCCAACGTGCACTGGCCCGAGGTGCTCTTCTCCTACGAGTCCACCGACAAGGTGCTCTTTAGCGCCGACGGCTTTGGCAAGTTTGGCGCCAACGACATCGAGGATCCCGAGGGCTGGGCTTGCGAGGCTCGCCGCTACTACTTTGGCATCGTCGGTAAGTTCGGCAAGTTCGTGCAGGCCGTCCTCAAGAAGGCCGCCGACCTGGACATCCAGATTATCTGCCCGCTCCACGGCCCCGTGCTGACTGAGAACCTGGGCTACTACCTCGACACCTATAACACCTGGTCGAGCTATCAGCCCGAGGACGAGGGTATCACGATTGCCTATGCGAGCGTGTACGGGCATCTGAAGGCTGCCGTCGAGGAGCTCGCATCTGCGCTTGAGGCTCGCGGCCAGAAGGTCTCCGTCTTTGACCTGGCTCGTGACGACATGGCCGAGGCCGTTGAGGATGCGTTCCGCTACGACCGTCTGGTGCTCGCCTCCATCACCTATCAGGGCGAGATCTTCCCGTGCATGAGCACCTTCATCCATACGCTCGCCGAGCACGCCTACCAGAACCGTACGGTGGCGCTCGTCGAGGCCGGCTCTTGGGCACCCGCGGCTGCCAAGGTTATGACCAAGGAGCTCGAGGGCATGAAGGACATCACCCTGACGCAGAACAAGGTGACTGTGCTGGGCTCGCTCAACGAAGCCTCGCGCGCCCAGATCGAGGCCCTCGCCGACGAGCTGTCCAAGTAGCGACACGCTCACTTTTGACGCTCAGCCATCACAACCACCACAAAGGGGACAGTGAACTGCGCCCCGAAACTTGGACTGAATAAATAGCGACTACGCCGCAAGGGCC
>CABSNS010000320.1:0-2056 GCA_902479105.1 uncultured Collinsella sp.
GTGCGAGAGGGGAGGCCACCCAGTGGTAGCTCTTGACGCCGCCGTAGTAGTGCGTGTCGAGATAAGCCATGTCGCCGGCCTCGAAGGCGGGGTTCTGCTTAAGGTCCAGGCGCGGCGAGTCCACGTGCGCGCCCAGGATGTTGAAGCCCTGCTCGAGCGGGGCGGTGCCCAGGTTGACGAGCATAAGGTCCTTGCCGTGGTTAGCGGCATACACCTTGTCGCCTGCCTTGAGCTCGCGGCCTTCGGCGATTACGGTCTCCAGGTCGACGTATCCCGCCTCCTCGGCCATCTTGATGCCGGCCTTGACGCACAGGCGCTCGGTCTTGTTCTCACTCAAAAACTGCTTATAGCCGCGGCAAAGCTCCTCGAGCTCCTCGATTTGCTGTGGCGTGTACTTTTTCCATGCGCAGGGACGCTCCATGACGCAGGCTCCTTTCGGATCGATCGTGCTGGTTGATGTACCGTGAGCCATCGTATCACGCGCGGGCTCACGGTGGCGGGGGAGCTTGATGTGAGGTGGCCGCGGGGCGGGGAGCGTGTAAACTGGAGTGAGCAAACCGTGCCCAGCCTAAAGCGAGGTATTCAATATGTCTGACAAGCGCCGCACCTTTGCCGTTATCGACGGCAACTCGCTCATGCATCGCGCCTTCCACGCCGTGCCGCCGACCATGAACGCGCCGGACGGTCGCCCCACCAACGCGATTTTTGGCTTTCTGAACATGTTTCTTAAGATGATCGACGCCTTTAACCCCGACGGCGTTGTTGTGGCGTTTGATAAGGGCAAGCCGCGCGTGCGCATGGAGATGCTGCCGCAGTATAAGGCGCAGCGCCCGCCCATGGACCCCGATCTGCATGCGCAGTTTCCTATGATCAAGGAGCTGCTCGTCGCACTCAACGTGCCGATTCTGCAGTCCGAGGGCTGGGAAGGCGATGACATTCTGGGCACTATGGCGCGTCTGGGTGAAGAGGCCGGCTGCGACATGCTGCTGGTGACCGGCGACCGCGACATGTATCAGCTCGTGACCGAGCACGTCAACGTGGTCTCGACCCGCAAGGGCCTGTCCGACGTGGCGATCATGACGCCCGAGAGCGTGGACGATCTGTATCACGGCATCACGCCGGCGCTCGTGCCCGACTTTTATGGTCTGAAGGGCGACACGTCCGATAACATCCCCGGCGTGCCGGGCATCGGCCCCAAAAAGGCGAGCGCGCTCATTGCGCAGTACGGTAGCCT
The DNA here is from genome assembly GCA_902479105.1 of uncultured Collinsella sp. Taxonomy (GTDB): domain Bacteria; phylum Actinomycetota; class Coriobacteriia; order Coriobacteriales; family Coriobacteriaceae; genus Collinsella. Next base: position 1,235 of record CABSNS010000320.1, read on the forward strand.
GGACGAGGTCATCGCGCATGCTGACGAGGTCAAGGGCAAGATGGGCGAGAACCTGCGCGCGCACATCGACGACGCGCTGCTGAGCCGCAAGGTCGCGACCATCCGCACCGATGCGCCCGTTGAGCTCGATTTTGAGGCGACGTCCTTCCCGGCGTATTCTGCCGATGAGGTTTCCGCTGCGCTGGGCACGCTTGGTATCACCGCCATGCAGAACCGTTTCTTGGCGCTGATCGGCGGCGAGGGCGGGGCTGCTGCTGTCTCCAGTATGTTTGAGATGCCCACGATTGAGCGCACCGCTGCCGGCGATGCCGAGGCGCTTGCTGCCGTGGCGTCCGAGGTTTCGCGTGCGATCGAGGCGGGCGAGTGGGTCGCCGCCGTGGTGGACGACGATAAGGAAGAGGGCGCGCTCTTTGGACTGACGCGCACGCTGTGGTTGGCGACGTCCAAGGGCCTGTTCGCGCTCGAGGAGGGCGACAGCTGTGCGGTGGCTGAGGTTGAGGGCTTCAACTTCGTCCACGGCGTGATTGCCGGCGTGCTCGCGCGTCTGTTTATGGAGGGTCGCGTGGCGAGCCCGGATATGAAGGCGCTGTTGCACGAGCTTTCGCCCATCGATTCTTCTGAGCCCGAGCTCATGGATCCGCTTGCTGCCGATTCCACGCGTATCTTCGATACCGTGGTCGCTGCCTATCTGCTGGATTCCGATCGTTCCGAGTTCGATGAGGCATATCTTGCCGATACGTATCTGCAGATGGCGCTGCCTGCGGCGCGTGGTACAGCTGTCTCTTATACACATCTCCGAGCCCACGAGACTCCTGAGCATCT
>CABSNS010000321.1:0-2050 GCA_902479105.1 uncultured Collinsella sp.
GGCGGGACTCGTGGCGCTCGGTGCCGATAACGGTCAGGCCACCGGCGGCAAGCACGCGCTCGCGCTCGGCCTTGCAGGTCTCCTTGGCCTCGGCGTTAAACTGCTCGAGCTGCTCGGGCGTCACGTCCTCCATGGTCAGGCCCTCGTACTCAAGGCGCTCGCGCACCAGCTCGTCGGGGTTGCCGCCCAGCAGGATGTCGGTACCACGACCGGCCATGTTGGTGGCGATGGTCACGGCGCCGTAGCGTCCGGCCTGGGCAACGATGTGGGCCTCGCGTTCATGGTGCTTGGCGTTGAGGACCTCGTGTGCGATGCCGCGCTTGGTAAGGGCGGCGGACAGCTTCTCGGAGCTCTCGATGGAGACGGTGCCCACCAGGACCGGTTGGCCCTTGGCGTGACGACGCTCAACGTCGTCGGCAACGGCGTTGTACTTGGCCTGAATGGTGCGGTAGACCAGGTCCTCGTGGTCAACACGCTGCACGGGCTTGTTGGAGGGAATGACCTCGACGGGCAGCTTGTAGATCTCGCGGAACTCGGCATCCTCGGTAAGTGCCGTGCCGGTCATGCCAGAGAGCTTGTCATACAGACGGAAGTAGTTCTGCAGGGTGATGGTGGCGAGTGTCTGGTTCTCCTCGCGTACGAGCACGCCCTCTTTGGCCTCGATGGCCTGGTGCAAGCCCTCGGAGTAGCGGCGGCCTTCCATGATACGACCGGTGAACTCATCGACGATCTTAACCTCGCCGTTGGTAACCACGTACTGCTTGTCGCGGTGGAACATGTACTGGGCCTTCAGCGCCTGCTGCAGGTGGTTGACCAGCTGGCCCGAAAGGTCGGCGTAGATGTCCTCGATGCCCAGGCGGCGCTCGATCTTCTTAAGACCGCGCTCGGTGGCGGCAATGGTGTGCTTGGCCTCGTCCATGACATAGTCGCCCGTGGGCTCCACGTCCTCGGTGGCGGTGAGCATGTCGTGCGACACGTCCTCACCGCGCTCCAGGCCGCGCACGGCACGCGCGAAGTCCTTGTAGGTGCTGGCGGACTTGGTGCCGGCGCCCGAGATAATGAGCGGCGTCCTGGCCTCATCGATCAGGATGGAGTCAACCTCGTCGACGATGGCGTAGTTGTGGCCGCGCTGCACGCGCTGCTCGGGACGGGTGACCATGTTGTCGCGCAGGTAGTCGAAACCGAACTCGGAGTTGGTGCCGTAAGTGACGTCTGCCTGGTAGGCCGGGCGCTTGAGCTCGAGCGGCATGTTGTTCTGGAGCAGACCGACGGTCATGCCCAGGTACTTGTAGATGCGGCCCATCCACTCGGAGTCGCGCTTTGCCAGGTAATCGTTGACGGTAACGACATGCACGCCCTTGCCGGCGATAGCGTTGAGGTAGCCGGCCAAGGTGGAGACGAGCGTCTTGCCCTCGCCGGTCTTCATCTCGGCAATATGACCCTCATGAAGCGCCATGGCGCCGATGAGCTGTACGTCAAAGTGGCGCATGCCCGTGATGCGCTTGGAAGCCTCGCGCACGGTGGCAAAGGCCTCGGGAAGCATGTCGTCGAGCGACTCGCCGCTGGCGTAACGCTCGCGGAACTTATCGGTCTGGGCGCGGAGTTCCTCCTCGGTCATCTTCTCAAACTGGGGCTCAAGACCGTTGATCTGGTCGACGATCTTGTAGTAGCGCTTAAGGTCCTTATCGGATCCAAAGGACAGCAGCTTTGACATGAATCCCATGTGGTTTTCCTTTTTGGCCATCGCCCACGCCGTGCAGCTGCGGGCGAGTTAAACACAGATGATTGTACTTTAGCCAAACAAGGCGCGGCCTATACGGTCGAGCTCGACCGCCACGTAATAACTACGACCAACCTGCCACAATGGGACAGGTTAATTTTTGAGGGTTTATCTGGGCAAACGCCGCCTCTCCGCCATTTGATGCCATGGGGACAGGTTAGTTTGCACTAATCAAAAAGAAAAGGGCCGCGCACCCAGATGGATACGCGGCCCTTTAGCCATGAATGCGAGTGTTTGCTCGGCGAGCTATTTACCTGTCTCTTATACACA
>CABSNS010000322.1:0-2047 GCA_902479105.1 uncultured Collinsella sp.
GTGTATAAGAGACAGCGGAGCGCCATGACCTCGCCCTTGGGCGTAAAGACGAAGATCTCCTGATCGAAGAGGTCGACCTTCAGCGAATGCAGGTATTCCTTGGCGTCGGTGATCTCATCAGACGCAGCCCAATCGAGCGAATGTTTGAGCCAGTTAATCTGGTCGTCCAGACGCTGGGCATCATTGGTCTTAGACGCAGACGAACCGCCCGACTTCTTATATAGCCAGTGGGCGGCAATGCCGTACTCGGCCTGCTCATGCATCTCATAGGTTCGAATCTGAATCTCGAGCGGGCGGGCTGTGGGGCCGATAACCGTCGTATGGAGCGACTGGTAGTTATTGACCTTGGGCATGGCGATATAGTCTTTAAAGCGACCAGGCATGGGGTGCCACAGCGTATGCACCGCGCCGAGCGTGGAGTAGCAATCGCGCACCGAATGCGTGATGACGCGCAGTGCCACCAGGTCGTAGATCTCGGAGAACTCCTTGCCCTTGCGCTTCATCTTTTGGTAGATGGACCAGTAGTGCTTGGAACGGCCGTTGATCTGAAAGTCCTCCAGGCCAATGCGGTTGAGCTCGTCGGTGAGCGTCTTGATGGTCTCGGCCAGATAGCGCTCACGGACCTCGCGTGACTCCGCCACCATGCGCGCGATGCGCTGGTAGGCGTCGGGCTCAAGGTAGAAGAAGGACAGGTCCTCGAGCTCCCATTTAATGGAGCTCATGCCCAGACGGTCGGCCAGGGGCGCATACACGTCCATGGTCTCGCGAGCCTTAAACAGGCGACGGTCCTCGCGCAGGGCTGCAAGGGTGCGCATGTTGTGCAGACGGTCGGCAAGCTTAACGATGATGACGCGGATGTCCTTGGACATGGCGAGGAACATCTTGCGCAGCGTGAGGGCCTGCTTCTCGTCCATGCTGTCGACTTCGATGTTGGTGAGCTTGGTCACGCCATCGACGAGCTCGGCCACTGTATTGCCAAACAGGCCGGAAACATCGGCAAGCGAGGTCTCGGTATCCTCGACGGTATCGTGCAGCAGTGCGGCGCACACCACATCGCAGTCCATCTTGAGATCGGCCAAAATGATGGCAACCTCGACGGGATGGTTAATGTACATCTCGCCCGAACGGCGCTTTTGGTTGCAGTGCTTCTCGGCGGCAAAGCAGTAGGCCTGCTCCACCTTAGAGAAGTCGTCCTCATTCATATATTTGAGGCACAGGCGCTCCAGCTTGTCGTAGCTGTCCGCCATAATCTCGGGCGGCAGCTCATCGGCATGCTTATAGTGCTCCATCTCCGAAAAAGGCTGGAGGGTGGAATCATGGGCGGTACGGGCTGCGGCATCCATCGAGGTCCCCTTCCCCTAGGCCCGCGGAACGATCGGGCGGTTAACTTTGGCTAGCATATCAGAAGCGCACGAATCGAGTGCCCAGCTCCGAAAAGCCGAGAACTCCATGCGCGAGCGTAAGCCCTCCAAATAGCGAATCGACCTGCTCAATTGCACGCGGCCGGGGTTTTCGGCCATCGCGATACGACGGGTGTCGTCAAACCCCGAAACGCGACAGAAACCAAGCTCTTCGAAGATTCCCAAGCCGCTTTCCACCGAGCGCTCGTCGACCGGCGTGCGCGCATCGATGGCAAGGCACATCTGCGCGATGTCGATATCGCTCGCGCTAAAGGAATCGTCCCCGGTCTTGCCGCGGTTGGAGCGCCACATGGTCTGCAGCGCGCGATAGAGCGTGACAAGTTCGTCGCGCTCGGGCGCATAGCAGTCGAGCAGGCGCTCGTTAATGCGGGCGTCGCGCGACGAATAGAGCAGATGAATCACGGCGGGCTGGCCATCGCGACCGGCGCGGCCGCTCATCTGGTTAAACTCAATGCCGCCAAACGGCATGTGATAGAGCACGACATGGCGAATATCGGGAAGGTTGACGCCCTCGCCAAAGGCAGATGTCGAGACAATGCAGCTGAGGCTGCCGTCTCGAAACGCCTCCTCTACGCGATGGCGGTCGGTGCGCGTAAGGCCCGCGTTGTAGAACGCGATCTGTCTCT
>CABSNS010000323.1:0-2031 GCA_902479105.1 uncultured Collinsella sp.
TGCTCAGGAGTCTCGTGGGCTCGGAGATGTGTATAAGAGACAGGTAAATAAACAGTGGGGCGGCTGCAAAAGAGCCGCCCCACCGGATAAAATCAAGGTGTGCCGCGGAACCCGCTCCTCAGTCGGTCAACTTTGGAAGCGCGGACAACGCAGGTGCTATCGTCTAAAGGGCCGGCTGCAACCGGCCCTTTTCTGTGGCAACCAATGGATCCACATCAGACGAAGGCCGCGTCTTTGCCTGTCAGGTCACGCTCGCCAGCCACGGTTGGAATGTCGTTGCCGGCGTCCATGACCGGTATTGTTTCGTAGCGTGCGTCGCAACCGCGAGTGCGCCTGCGACGGCTGCGGTGGTTTCGGTCGCAATGTGCTGCTACCCTTGCGTTTCGCCATTAGTCGCTTCGTTGATGGCGCGGTACTCGGCACTCAGCTCGCGCGCCAGCTCTTCCTTGCTTGGAAGATATGGCAGGTATTTGGCGGCAAACACTTGGTCGTTGTCTTCGGGCAGCGTGTACTCGACGATCGAATCGCTTTTGTCCGCGCAGAGCACGATGCCTATGGGCGGATTGTCGCCTTCGTTCATGAGCTCGCGCGTGTAGTAGTTCACATACATTTGCATCTGGCCCAGGTCCTGATGCGTAAGGTCATCGGTCTTAAGGTCGATGAGCACGAAGCAGCGCATCAGATAGTTGTAAAAAACAAGGTCAATATAGAAATGGCGCCCATCAAAGGTGATACGCTTTTGGCGCGCCTCGAAAGCGAAGCCACGGCCAAGCTCCAGCAGGAACTTCTGAAGATGTGTGATGAGCGCCTGCTCTAGATCGCTCTCGCGAAACGCAGTATCGTCCGAGAAACCTAAAAACTCCAGTACATATGGATCGCGGATGATATCCTCGGCGCGACGAGCCGGGGCGCTCTCTTGGATTTCCTGGGTGACGGCCTCCTTGTCCTTGCTGGCAAGCAGGCGCTCGCGGAACATGGTGTTGATCTGGCGCTCGAGCTGACGCGTGCTCCAGCGAGAATCGGCACATTCGTTCATGTACCATGTTCGAGCATCAGGGTCGGGAATGCGCATCAACCTGCGGTAATGAGTCCAGCTCAATTCGCTACGCAGTGCGTCGCGAATTGGAAACGCAAGAAAGAACTGACGCATATTGCGAAGGTTTGCGATGCCAAAGCCTCTTCCGAAATCCGCGGTAAGCCTTCTGGAGAGGCCTGCAATCAATGCCTCTCCATATGCTGCGCGCTCCTCTCCGCCCTGCTCATCAACAATGCTCTTGCCGATCTCCCAATACGCCTCAACCATCGCAAAGTTAACGGCGGTATAGGCCTTGTCGCGAGCGGCGTTGAGAATCGAGGAAACCTGCTTGTAAAAAACTTCTGGCACGATTACCGATTCTCCACGGTTTACCAGTTCGCCCATCACTGTCGCCCCACTTTCCTCTTGTGGAATGCATCTTTATCGCATTTAGTTTAAAGCCTCGCGCGGACACGAATTGCTGTGCTGTCTGGCACCTTCGCATGGGAGCCTTGCGGTGACTAAAATGTGGCCATAGAGGCAGTTTTAGCGAACCCCGCGGGAGTGACACGCATGGATAACAACACTTTGCTGTTCCAGGACAAAGGTTCGGGCGGGTTTAAAGACGTCAGGATTTACCCCAACCGCATCGAGGTGCTCAAGAAGGGCACTTTCGGCGGCAAGCATATCGAGATTGTCTACCTTAAGGACATCACGGGCGTTAACAGGATCAAGGGCCGCAATGTTTTTCTGCGCAACAGGTTGTTGACTGCCTGTGTCTTTAGCCTGAGCAACCGCTCCCAGGCCCAGGAATTTGTGAACGCGCTGAACATGGTGATGTAGCCGACGTCGGCGTTCGGGCCAGACTTACGCCCGCGCATCTGGCGGCATGGTGGCTGGTCGTTCAACCTGCGAGGCGTCCTTTATGCGCTGCCCCTTCATGTCAAAAATAGGGGCACAGAACGGTATTCCGCGCCCCTGATTGAGCCGATGCGTCTGAAAACCGGCTTGCCTAT
>CABSNS010000324.1:0-2024 GCA_902479105.1 uncultured Collinsella sp.
GAGACAGGCCATGGTGCGCGACTGCACCGTGGGCGACTTTACGGAGATCAACGCCTCGCAGACGAACGAGAGCGCCATCGGCAGCCATACGACCGTGGGACCGTTCGCCTATGTGCGGCCCAATTCGACCATCGGCGACCACGTCAAGGTCGGCGACTTTGTGGAGATCAAGAACTCCGTCGTCGGTAACGGCACGAAGATCTCGCACCTCACCTACGTCGGCGACAGCGACTGCGGCGAGCGCGTGAATTTCGGCTGCGGCACGGTCACGACGAATTATGACGGCTTCAAAAAATACCGCTGCACCATCGGGGACGACAGCTTCATCGGCTGCAACACCAATCTGGTCGCGCCGGTCAAGGTGGGCGAGGGCAGCTACATCGCCGCCGGCTCCACCATCACCGACGAGGTGCCCGCCGACGCGCTGGCGCTCGCCCGCACGAAGCAGACGGTCAAGGAGGGGTGGGCGGCCCGCCGCCGCGCCCTGCTCGGCAAGAAGGAAAAGTAAAAACTTTTACATAAAAAAATTACCAAGGGAGAGTGGAAACAATGATTTCTCACGGCAAGGACATCAAGATCTTCACCGGCAACGCCAACCCCAAGCTCGCAGCGGACATCTGCAAGATCATCGGCACCAAGCTCGGCGAGAGCGAGGTCAAGAGCTTCGCGGACGGCGAGGCCTCCGTCTCTCTGTATGAGACCGTGCGCGGCAGCGACGTGTTCCTCATCCAGTCCACCTGCAAGCCCGTCAACGACAACCTCATGGAGCTGCTCATCATGGTCGATGCGTGCCGCCGCGCCAGCGCGGGCCGCATCACCGCGGTCATGCCCTACTTCGGCTATGCCCGTCAGGACCGCAAGGCCAAGAGCCGCGATCCCATCTCCGCCAAGCTCGTTGCCAATATGCTCGTCGCCGCGGGCGTTGACCGCGTGCTGACCATGGACCTGCACGCCAACCAGATCCAGGGCTTCTTCGATATTCCGGTGGATAACCTGTTCGGCAACCCCATCTTCGTTGATTACTACGCCAAGAAGTTCGGCGCGCATTGCGAGGATATGGTCGTCGTCAGCCCCGACGTCGGCTCCGTTGCCCGCGCCCGCACCTTTGCCCAGAAGCTGCACATGAACCTTGCCATCGTCGATAAGCGCCGCCAGAAGGCCAACCAGTGCGAGGTCATGAACGTCATCGGCGACGTTGAGGGCAAGGAGTGCATCCTCTTCGACGACATGGTCGACACCGCGGGCTCTCTCTGCAACGCGGCCAAGGCCATCGTTGAGGTCGGCGGCGCGAAGAAGGTCTATGCCTGCGCGTCTCACGGCGTTCTCTCCGGCCCCGCGCTCGAGCGCCTGGCCGCGAGCAGCATCGAAGAGCTCGCCCTGCTCGACACCATCCCCGCCCCTGCCGGCGAGGACGAGCTTGCCAAGTCCCGCATCAAGTACCTGACCGTCGCGCCGATGTTCGCCGAAGCGATCGAGCGCACATATCAGGAAATTTCTATCGCGAAACTTTTTAACTAAAACTCCTTTAGGAATTAGTTAAATAACTTTGCTGGTATGACCCGCTGCGTGGGGGCGTAAGTCCTTTGCGCCGCGCAAAGAAGCGAGTAAAGGGGGCCATTCTCTCGCGTGAGAGAATGGCCCCCTTTGACCCCCAAGAGAACGCGAGGGGCTCTGCCCCTCGACCCCGCACATTGGCAGTCTCGATCTTGAAGAGCTGCACGCGCTGCGCAATGTAAGTGCGGTGTACATGGCTTCGCCATGAATCTTCTGCGAGTCGTTATGTCTTGCAACCGCGCCTTACTACCGTGAGGCGCGTGTGACGTTTGTCTGGCGGCAGACTGCGTGCGGAATGCGGCATTGCTGCGCTCGCCGCATTGTGGAGACTGGCAGTAGACGGGAATTACTGCGCACTTCTACAAGGTAGGCAGAGCGGCAGCGGATAATAGGAGCAAACCAAATCGTCTTGCAATGCTAACGCGGCAACGCCGCGCTATGGGCAGTGCAATCGGCAAGCATTGCAGCTC